>CAXUIG010000048.1:22274-31674 GCA_964250845.1 uncultured bacterium
CGCTGCATTTCTTCATTCATGCGGTTGTAGGGCACTGTGATAAAAAAACTCCCACTCTTGCGAATCGGATAGCTGAGTTGGTCGTTTTCGTAAGTCTGACGCATGCCCTCGACCTCGTAGCGAAACATCCGATTTTCTGGTGTGCTAAGTCTGCTACTGCCAAGTGCGGTTTGACCAAACATAGTTTTGAATAGCTCCTGTAATTAAGTCCAAATTTGAGGGGGAGAGAGTGTGAGCGGGGGGATTTCAGCATCACATTCTCCCTCTCTCCCCCTCTCCCCCTCTCCCTCTCTCCCCCTCAGCAGAGCATTACCTTAAGCTGGCGTAACGCTGACAATTCTGCCACCCTTCTTGGTGACTTGCTGGATTTTTTGGGATAGCTGCTCGTAGGGCACCAAGAAGGCGGTGCTACTACGACGAACTTTAGGATAGCCGGGTTGGAGAATTCCAGTCACCTCCAGGCGATAGATCCTCCCGCTTTCTTCCCTGGAACCACCGAGGGCTTTTCTCGGGGCTGCATCTTTGGGGATGGAGGGGTATTTCCAGCCCGAACCGCCACTAGAGGGGTTGACAATTGTGGAAGCCTGATTTTGACCAAGTTCACCGATGAGGCGGGGAGCTTTCCCTCCAACTTGGCCGCGATCGCTGCTGGCATAACCCCGATAGAGGCGGAACATGCGGCTAAAGCCTACCGTTCTCACCCCTGCCCCAACCATAAATCCCGTGTAATAGGGTACAACGTTGTTACCGAAGTTGTTTTCATACTCAATGCTGTCGATGTATGAATCGATCTCAACATCGTAGCCCTTTAGCTCACACTGGCTGGTGTGGTAAGCGAGTTCAGCTTCATCATAGGGAGGCCGACCCAACAAATGCTTGAAATTCAGTTCAGTAAAGCGTTGATTTGAATTTGGATAGAAAAACTTGTTTTTGTATAGATCCGACTTGGCTACGGCACGGACAAACTCCCGTACAGTAATGTTTCCTTGCCGCAGCAGAGACTCAGCAGCTGTGAGGCGTTCCGCTTTCATCACGTAGTCGTTGCCCAACACCTGACGGTAAACTGCTCGGAACACCGCTTGAACTTCACTCTCCGTCCAGTCCGGTCGCAGTTCCACTCTTGATGTGGCATCGAACGCAGAAAGGCCCAGGCGTCCCGCTGCTGCTAAATTGTCCACCATTAAAGCGCTCATACTTGCTTTCCCAACGCAACAATTTTTAAGATTTTTCTCGTCAACCTGAGAAAAACAATGCCCGGAAGAATTAGCAACTGCTAGCAAGCACGCCAACACTCGCTCATTCTTCCGGGCAGGGCACCTGAAGATTAGCTCAGGGCGTTGATCGCGTAGTCGAGGTATGTGTTGGCTTCGTTAGCGGCTTGACCATTCAGACCGTGGCTGTTCTTGATGTACTTCAGCGCTTCAACGTACCAGCTGTTAGACAGCTCATACGTGCGGTTGACTTCATCCAAGCCTGCAATCAAGTACTCGTCCATTGGACCGGTACCACCAGCAACCAGGCAGTAGGTCACCATCCGCAGGTAGTGACCGATGTCACGAGCACACTTTGATTTGCCACGAGAGTCAGAGGCGTAGTTAGGGCCTTGCATCTGAGTGGTGTAAGGGAACTTTTGGTACACTGCTTGAGCCGCACCATCGATTAGTTTTTGCGCATTTTGGGTCAGCGCCCGAGCAGCTTCCATGCTTGCCGTAGCCCGCTCAAAGCGACCATTGACAGCTTGCAGTTCGGTATTACCCAGGAAACGGCCTTGGGTATCGGCAGCTCCGATCGCCTCTGTAATTGGGGTTTTCATTGTTCAGATATCTCCTTTTTGTTCTGCTAAATTTTGCGTCAAGATGTGAGCTTTAAAGCTAATAGCTTCAGCTCTCTCCTAAGTTCGTTAGCCAACAGCAGAAGCTGCCCGGTCAAAGTAGCTAGCTAGCTCAGAAACCAAAGCGCTGCAATCACCCTTGGTGATACCGTTGGGGTCATTGACAATCTTGACCGCAGCATCCTTCATCTTTTGCACACCAGCGGCAACGGAGCCACCAGGTACGCCTAGCGCTTGGTAGGTTTCGCGCAGACCATTCAGGCAGCGATCATCCAGCACGCTGGCATCACCAGCCATCGCGGCATAGGTGACGTAGCGCAGGATGATTTCCATGTCGCGCAGGCAAGCAGCCTGGCGGCGGTTGGTGTAGGCATTACCACCGGGTTGAATCAGTTGAGGCTGCTCTTCAAACAGGGCGCGAGCGGCGTCGGTAACAATGCTGGAAGCGTTGCTGGTGATGCGGTTTACTGTATCTAAACGCTTGTTGCCTTCCTTCACCAGGTTGGTCAGAGCATCCAGTTGATCGTTGCTCAGGAATTCACCTCTTGAGTCGGCTTGAGAAACCACCTTGGCGAATGCGTCTAACATTGACTCAATTCTCCTACTTGATTAGTTGAGTGCTGTTTTGATTAAAAGCGGGAATTTTGTATGAAGCTGGAATGGATAACAACAGACACTAAATAAAAACACTTTTTCAAGTTGCTCTCAAATTTCCCTGTCACCGCGACCCGGTGGTCAAACGGTATGAGCCATAAATCTGAGAAACTTTCCTACTTTTCTGAGAAACTAGCGAACTTGACCAATTAGGTGTTTTATCTAACTTTCGCCTGTCATTTATGCCCTCCAGGTAATCTTTATACAATGCACTCGTGGCTTTATTTATTACGAATCTTTAAGTTTTGTTTGTCTAGTCCGTAATGGCCTCAAATCCTTGCAATACAAGGGATTGTTTCCTGAATTCCCCAAAGGTTTTGTAATAAAACTTGGCGTATTTATACTTAGTGCCGCTTTGAAGAAAAAATTAATATTTTTTTAATATTTTTCAAACCCTAGAAAAGCCAAGCGATTTAGGTTTCACGTTGCTGTCGCTGCCCAAATGATTTTGTAAAGAAATATCAAATTATCGGGTCTAAATATTTCTGCCAGTTGTAGCCCGTCGCCGCAGCACCTCCAAAAGCGTGATCAAGGCTGGAGGAGGGGGTGCCGTCACCTCAATCCACTCCTTGGTCACGGGATGCTGCAATCTGAGCAACCAAGCATGGAGTGCCTGACCAGGCAAATTTACCCCGACTTTCGCACTGGAACTGTAAACGGGGTCTCCGACGATGGGATGACCAAAAGCAGCGCAGTGGACGCGAATTTGATGCGTGCGACCGGTTTCTAGTTGGAAGTGCATCAGGGTGTAGTTGCCCAGTCGTTCTTGTACCCGCCAATGGGTAACGGCGGGGCGTCCTCCCTTCTCAACTGGGATTACGGCCATTTTCTTGCGGTCTACAAAATTACGTCCGATCGGGAGGTCAATTGTGCCGCTTTCAGCTTTTGGGGCACCGTAGACTACCCCTAAGTATTCTCGTCGGGCAGTTTTGGCTTTGAGCTGGGCTTGGAGGTATTGGTGAGCTTGGTCGGTTTTGGCAATAGCGATCGCTCCCGTCGTATCCTTGTCCAGGCGATGGACAATTCCAGGGCGCTGCACTCCCCCAATTCCTGGCAAGTTGCGGCAGTGGGCGATCAGAGCGTTGACGAGTGTGCCTTCTGGATGACCAGGAGCCGGATGTACGACTAAACCAGCTGGTTTGTTGAGAATCAGTAGGCTGTCATCTTCGTAGAGGATGTCTAGGGGGATGTGTTCAGGCTTTAGGTCTAGAGGCTGGGCAGATGGGATTTCTAGGGATATGCGATCGCCCGGTTGGATTGTTGCTTTTTTGGATGTGCAGATTTTGCCGTTGATCTGCACTAGTCCTTGTTCTATCAGTTGTTGGATTCGAGAGCGGGATAGGTCTGGTAAGTTTTGGGAGAGCCAGCGGTCTAGTCGATCTCTCTGTTGGTCTAGTTGGCAAACGCAGATGAACGCAGATGAACGCAGATGGGAGATGCTCAATAAATGATTTGGAAAAATGGTGTGCTCTCTTACTATAGCGAGCTGTGTTTGGTGGGGAGTATGTTACTAGCTGGCGATCGCTCTTGGGTGGTGTGAGTGATATTTGCCACGAGCGATCGCCCTTGACCGCTAAGATGCAGAAGGGATAGCAATTCGATCGCCTCAGGTGCGTCAGCAACATAGTGAAGGAAGTCATGTTCGACATACTCAATTCTAGTTCCGTGTTAGAAGTGTTGCGCCCGGTGCAAGACCCAGAACTCCGCAAGAGCCTGGTGGAATTGAATATGATTCGTAATGTCAAGATTGATGCTGGTAATGTCAGTTTTACCCTGGTGTTGACAACACCGGCTTGTCCGTTACGCCAATTCATTGTTGAGGAGTGTCAGCTGGCTGTTAAAAAGTTACCAGGCGTTACAGATGTGGTTGTGGAGGTAACTGCTGAAACGCCTCAGCAAAAAGGCTTGCCTGGTCGGACTGGAATTGCCGGTGTCAAAAATATTGTGGCGATTTCTAGCGGTAAGGGCGGTGTCGGTAAAAGTACGGTTGCTGTGAATATTGCGGTTGCTCTAGCGCAATCGGGGGCAAAAGTCGGTCTATTGGATGCTGATATTTACGGTCCCAATGCACCGACTATGCTGGGATTGTCTGAGGCTCAGCTCGTGGTACGGCAAAGTGGGGAGGGTGATGTGTTTGAACCGGCTTTTAATCACGGTGTGAAGCTAGTTTCGATGGGCTTTTTGATTGACCGCGATCAGCCGGTAGTCTGGCGGGGACCGATGCTGAATGGGGTGATTCGCCAGTTTCTCTATCAAGTTCAGTGGGGAGAATTGGACTATCTGATTGTGGATCTGCCTCCAGGGACGGGTGATGCACAACTGACTCTCACTCAAGCAGTGCCGATGGCAGGTGCGGTGATTGTAACTACGCCGCAGACGGTGGCGCTGTTGGATTCTCGTAAGGGATTGAAGATGTTCCAGCAGTTGCAGGTGCCGGTGTTGGGGATAGTGGAAAATATGAGCTATTTCATTCCTCCAGATATGCCGGATAAGCAATATGACATTTTTGGCTCTGGCGGTGGTGAAAAGACAGCGGCTGAACTGGGTGTGCCGTTGCTGGGGTGTGTGCCCCTAGAAATATCGCTGCGCGAAGGGGGCGATCGCGGTATACCGATTGTCGTTGCTGACCCAGATTCAGCCTCTGCTAAGGCTCTAATTGCGATCGCGCTCACGATTGCTGGTAAAGTCTCTGTGGCTGCCTTGAGTTGACTATCCTTTAGGTAAGCTATTAGAAGCAAACTCAAATAGTAAAAAACCATGATTTTGCCCGGCTCAGCTGTTAAAGTGAAGAATTACAACTCAATTTACTACCGCTATGAAGGACTAGTGCAGCGCGTCAGTGATGGCAAGGCAGCTGTGCTGTTTGAAGGTGGTAATTGGGATAAGCTAGTCACGTTCCGCCTTGGCGAATTGGAAATCGTGGAGACGACAGCTGGTCGCAAAAAGGCTAAATAAATGTGAGGCGAGAGCAGATCGATGCGTCTTCCCCTACCACAGTTTGCTACCGGCGATCGCCACCCCAACCACATGGCGGAGGTGATTGAAACCGCTACGACGGAATTTTTAGCCCAGTGTCTGGACCCGGAAGACCTTAGCTTCCCAGTTATGCCCCCGTTTGGCAGCTGGGTCAATTCTGTGGATGAAGAGTCAGGGAATCAAGTCTATGCTGTGGTCTACCATGCTACGACGCTCCCCATTGACTCTGTCCACCGGGCGCGGGCTTTGGGGTTATCGTTGCAGGACTTGCGAGAGCAACAACCTCAGATCTTTGCCATGCTCAAGACCGAGTTCCGCGCCGCGATCGTTGGATTTGGGCCGGGCTTGGAGGCACGAATATCTAACCAAACGGTATACCAGTATCTCCCACCCCGTCCACCACAAATTCATCAGGCGGTTTACCGTTGCGAACCAGAAGCCATTATTCACTTTAGTGAGCAGCTAGATTTTTTGAGGACGCTTCTGCAAGTGAATGGTGCGCCCGTAGAGGCGCTGACAGCTGCTGCCATTCGAGAAGTATACCAGTTGCGGAAAGCTGACCGGAACTGGTTGGTCAGGGCAGGACGTACCTTGAGTGTGCTACTCAAGGACGACTACGACCGCTTGAGGTTCATTTTGAGCCAGATCCACACCTAAAATTCTGTTGTGACAAGAGCAAATGAAAGGAGCGAAAGACCGTGACAAGTGAAATAGCTGAGCGCTTCATGCACACATTGCAGCAGATAGAAGAAACTGGTGATGTTGAACCGCTTGTGGCGATGTTTACTGAAAATGCAGAACTCAGTAATCTCGCTATGACAGAGCCATTACAAGGGCGCGATGGCGCACTGAGGTTCTGGCAGAAATATTTGTCAGTATTTGAGCGCATCAATTCAAAATTCATCAACGTAATTGAGGGTGATGGAACAATAGTATTGGAGTGGATCTCGTCGGGTGCTTTATCAACGGGCGAATCCATCAACTACCGGGGCGTGAGCCTGCTAGAAACTGACAATGGGCAGGTTCATCGTTTCCGCACATACTACGATTCGGCTGTCTTCCTGCCACAAGGTGCGAAAAATTAACGGCAAGATGTCTTTGTGAGCCGCTATGACTATCCGCGATGCAGTTGAAACCGATCTGCCAACTATTGTCGCAATTTACAATGCCGCCATTCCCAGCCGCATCGCCACAGCTGACCTGGAGCCGGTGTCTGTTGAAAGTCGTTTGTCTTGGTTTTATGAACACACACCCAACTACCGCCCTGTTTGGGTGATGGAAGTAGACCAAGCTAAGATTGTCGGGTGGCTCAGTTTCCAATCGTTCTATGGTGGCCGTCCTGCCTACCAAGCCACTGCCGAGATTAGTATCTACGTTGCCCCAGCCTATCACCGCTGTGGTGTGGGACGGCAACTCCTATCACGCGCAATTGGCCAAAGCCCCAGCTTGGGTCTTAAAACACTGGTAGGCTTCATCTTTGCCCACAACCAGCCCAGCTTGCAGCTGCTTCAGTCAATGGGCTTTCAAAACTGGGGGTATTTGCCCCAAGTGGCAGAACTCGACGGCGTGGAGCGCGATCTGGTCATTTTGGGTCGCAGAATTACTGAGTAGAGGTCACTGTCTAGAATCGCGCCACACCTCTTGTTGAATATTTAGTGAGTTTTGCTCTAAACGTTGTGTTTTGGGCGCAATGTTTGTTATTTTGCTGGTGAATTTGGGCAAAATAAGCTAAGAAGTTAGCAGATTTCATTCACAGGATGATTGACAATCGTCTTGTGGATGCCGCCAAGAGCACGAGCGCCCGGTGTGCTGTACCACTGCCGCCAGGCAGGAGACTGTAAACACAAGCGCTCGCGCTGCAAAAAAATAGCTGTAAGTAAGTAGCAAACTATGAGAATTTTGGTCACGGGTGGTGCTGGTTTTGTTGGCTCCCATCTCATCGACCGGCTGATGAGTGATGGGCATGAAGTTATTTGCTTGGACAACTTCTACACTGGTCACAAGCGCAACATCCTGCAATGGATGGCTCATCCCTACTTTGAACTCATCCGCCATGACATCACCGAACCGATTCGGTTGGAAGTAGATCAAATTTATCACCTGGCTTGTCCCGCTTCGCCGGTGCATTATCAGTACAACCCAGTCAAAACTGTAAAAACCAGTGTAATGGGGACAATGAATATGCTAGGGCTGGCAAAGCGCGTCAAGGCACGCTTCCTGCTAGCCTCGACCTCAGAAATATACGGCGATCCCGAGGTTCATCCTCAGACGGAAGACTACCGGGGCAGCGTCAATCCGATTGGGATTCGATCCTGCTACGACGAAGGCAAGCGGATCGCTGAAACCCTGTCATTTGACTATCACCGGCAAAACGAGGTGGACATCCGGGTTGCCCGAATTTTTAACACCTATGGCCCCAGGATGTTGGAAAACGATGGTCGGGTAGTCAGCAACTTGGTAGTTCAAGCCCTGCGGGATATTCCTTTAACGGTTTATGGCGATGGTTCACAAACTCGCAGTTTCTGCTATGTGTCTGACCTAGTGGAAGGGTTGATGCGGCTGATGAATGGCGACCACATTGGCCCGGTTAATCTGGGCAATCCAGATGAGTACACCATTTTAGAACTGGCTACTGTCGTCCAAAAGCTGGTGAACCCCAAGGCGGAGATTAAGTTTAAGCCGCTGCCTCAAGACGACCCGCGCCGCCGTCGCCCGGATATCACACGCGCCAAAACCTGGCTAGGCTGGCAACCCACAATTCCCCTGCAAGAGGGGTTGAAACTGACAGTGGAAGATTTCCGCGCTCGCTTAGTGCCTGAGCAAGAGAATCTGATCAAAACTGCTGAGTACTGAAACCGTAACTTTGAGGATTCACAGAATATGCGTGTTTGCGTAATTGGTACCGGATACGTCGGCTTGGTGACTGGCGCTTGTCTAGCCCATGTCGGGCATGATGTGATCTGCGTGGATAACAACGAAGAAAAAGTCAAGTTAATGAAGGCTGGGCAGTCACCGATTTTTGAGCCGGGACTCTCGGAAATTATGCACTCTGCCATTCAAAGTGGACGGATCGAGTTCACGACGGATGTGGCTGCAGGAGTCTCCCACGGAGAAATTCTGTTCATTGCCGTGGGTACGCCGCCAATGCCTTCCGGTGAAAGTGATACACGCTATGTGGAAGCTGTCGCTCGTGGAATTGGTGCCCATCTGGACGGTGGCTATAAGGTGATCGTGAATAAATCGACGGTGCCAATTGGCTCTGGTGATTGGGTACGGATGATTGTGCTCGATGGAATGGCGGAACGCCAAAAATCTCTGGTGGGTGCGGGTGGTGTGACAATTGATAAAACGTTGAGTGAGATTGAACCCAAGTTTGATGTGGTTAGCAATCCAGAGTTCTTGCGGGAAGGCTCAGCGGTTTATGACACCTTTAACCCGGATCGGATTGTGCTGGGGAGCAATAATCCCAGAGCGATCGCCTTGATGCAGGAACTTTATGCCCCGATTGTGGAGCGCAAGTTTGCCGATGACCCATTTTTACCTCCGGTGCCGGTGGTCGTCACTGACATCAACTCGGCGGAGATGGTCAAATACGCCGCCAATGCGTTTTTGGCGACAAAAATCAGCTTTATCAATGAAGTTGCCAATATTTGCGATCGCGTCGGTGCTGACGTCACCCAAGTCGCCAAAGGAATTGGTCTAGACTCCCGGATCGGTAATAAGTTCTTGCAAGCGGGTATCGGTTGGGGCGGCTCCTGCTTCCCGAAGGATGTCTCCGCTCTGATTCACACCGCTGATGATTATGGTTACGAAGCTCACCTGCTCAAATCCGCTGTGAGTGTCAATCAACGCCAGCGTCTGATTGCCGTTGAAAAACTCCAACAGGTACTCAAAATCCTCAAAGGCAAAACGGTGGGACTACTCGGCCTCACCTTCAAG
>CAXUIG010000049.1:0-12157 GCA_964250845.1 uncultured bacterium
AGCTAGGGGAGCTGGGGGAGCTGGGGGAGGAAAGAATTACACTCAGACTATTTGTCTATACAATCTTCCTCAGCTCCCTCAGCTCCCTCAGCCTCCTCAGCTCCCTCAGCCTCCTCAGCCCCTCTGCCCCTGGAAAGCCCTCTTTACTCAAGTCAAGGGGTGCTGGCAAGGACGAAAGGACATTCGATGCCAGGGTGTGGGACCATATTGTTGCAGAGCCTGTCGATGCCACTGGGTTCCATAACCCTTGTTGCCAGCCAGGTCATACACCGGATACTTCGAGGCGAGGCGAACGACTAGAGCATCACGCCATACTTTGGCAACAATGCTAGCAGACGCAATCAATAGCGATCGCTCGTCCCCCCTCACCAGCGTTTCTTGCGGTATTGGTAACTCTTGTAGGGGCTGATTCCCATCCACCAGGCACAACTCGGGCTGGATTTTAAGCTTGAGGACAGCCCGCTTCATGGCCAAAAGCGATGCCTGCAAGATATTGATCCGGTCAATCTCCCGGTTGGAGGCCAAGCCAATATTCCAGTCTAGAGCCACCGCTTTGATTTGTGCCGCCAGCTGTTGCCTGCGAGCACCAGACAGCTGTTTGCTATCTTTGATGTTAGCGGCAGCAAGTTCCGACAGAGCAGACTTAGGTAAAATCACTGCCGCCGCGACCACAGGACCGAACAAAGCCCCTCGCCCTACTTCATCCACACCAGCAACCAGCAGCTGAAAATCTGACAAAGCAGACATTTCTAGCCACCTGGGTGTTAGAGATGCGACACGATTAGCAGGTTGCTCTATCTGTACCATACCGAATCAACCTTTGGGTCCTGTGGAACATAGCTCTACGTTGCAGAAGACCGTCGGCGTCGTCGCCGGTTGAGGATCACCCCGTTAGGAGGTTCACTCTCATCTGTCGTCTCAAGCATGGGTGATGTTCTGCTTGCATCTGTCGTCTCAAGTATCGGTGATGTTCTGCTTGCATCTGTCGTCTCAAGCATCGGTGATGTTCTGCTTGGGGTATCCGAGAAGGATTCGGGGACGGACGCTACCGATGGTATTATCCTGTCCGGTTCGACGGCGGCTGATTCTGTTGATTCTGTAGTCGATTCAGAGTCAGGTGTCCAGTTTTCACTCAAGGTACGGGGGCTTTGAACTTGCCCCGGCAGTGTCACATTAACAATGATCGGCTTGGAATCTTTGACCTGCCGATTCAAGCGTACAAGTGGAGAAACTCCCATCAAAGCGTAAACATCCTGTTCATCCGGTGTCATTTCTACAGAAACGATCTCCGGTGGTTCTAGCACGGGTTTCACTGGCTCAAGCTTTGTGGGCTTATTCCGTTCCGCTCTCTCAATCCAACTGGCTTTACCGCTTACCTGTGAAGACACCTCTGGCGTTGCGGCTATTTCCGGTTCTGGCTCTATTTCCAACTGGGGATCGCGAACCTCTGGACGTGGGGGAGAAGGCATCCGAGTCTCCTCCTTCACTGGGGCAGCGGCTTCACTTACCCCAATTCGGCGACGGCGGGTACGGCGATTTTTGGAAGCATCCCCAAGCTCTTGATAGCTGGGATGATTGAGGAGATTAAGGGGAGAGAGGTCACTGTCATAGTCAGAATTCGCAGCTTCCCCTGACCCTTCATAAGTCTCGGGTGGTTTGCGGTATTCCCTTGCTGGCAAGTTTACCGAGCGATCCGCCACTTCTGCTATTGCTGGCAACACCCGTTCTCGCGGCGTTCCAACCACATCGCGCTCCCGATCAGGTTCCCCGCCTGGTAGATGTACCAGATGCCCTAGCCCTCCACAGGTGGGACAGGTGCGACCAAACAATTCGTAAATATTTTGGCCTTGGCGCTTGCGGGTTAGCTCTATCAGACCCAGCTCAGACAATTGGGCAATCTGCGGACGAGCTTTGTCCATTTTGAGCGCTTTGTTAAAGTGTTCCAGCACTTGCAGCTGGTCTCGACGCGCTTCCATATCAATGAAATCTATAACGATCACACCCGCCAGA
This sequence comes from uncultured bacterium, assembly GCA_964250845.1. Taxonomy (GTDB): domain Bacteria; phylum Cyanobacteriota; class Cyanobacteriia; order Cyanobacteriales; family Chroococcidiopsidaceae; genus CAXUIG01. The sequence continues at coordinate 2,011 of CAXUIG010000049.1, forward strand.
TTCCGCAGACGCAGTTGACGAGCGATTTCCGTTGCCGCCTCGCAGTTCGTCCACAAAACGGTTTCTCTGGCAGTGGCAGAGCGGGTGAAAGATCCAGAGTTGACATCAATCACCGTCAAGGCTTCAGTCGGTTCGATGATGACATAGCCTCCAGAAGGCAGATCAACTCGTGGTTTAAGGGCTTCTCGAACCGCAGCATTGATGCGGAAGTATTCCAAAATTGGGACGCGATCGCGGTGATGGTCAATCATCACCCCCTGCGGTGTTTGACCTCCACTCCAGTTCACTAAGTACTGCTTTACTCGCTTCAGACCGCTGCTGGAGTCCACCACAATCCGATTGACATCAGCACCGTACATATCCCGCAGGACGCGCTGAATGAAATCATCGTCCCGGTTGAGAAGCGCCGGTGGTCGTGTGGATTGAGCCTCCTGCTGGATCACCTCCCATTGTTTTTGCAGCGCCTCTAAATCTTCTATAATCGCTTCTTCTGGCTTCCCCTCTGCTTCCGTGCGCACCAGCAGACCCATGCCAGCGGGTTTGATCAAAATAGCCAAAGCTCTCAAGCGATTGCGTTCACTTTCACTTTTGATCCGCCGTGACAAATTCACACCCCGCCCATACGGCATCAGCACTACATAGCGACCGGGCAAGGTGATGTTACCCGTTAGTCTCGGTCCCTTATTTCCCGTCGGCTCCTTCATCACTTGTACCAGGACTTTCTGCTGCGGCGCTAACAGTTCTGTAATTGTCCCAGCCGTGCGCCTCAGCTTCAAAGGCCCCAGATCCGTCACATGAATAAAACCGTTACGCTCCGAGTCTCCGATGTTAACAAAAGCTGCATCTATCCCAGGTAAGACGTTTTCAACGACACCCAGATATACGTCACCAATTTGATGACGACCCGTGGCAACGACGAGTTCTTGGATTTGATCTTCAGAAAAGACAGCAGCGATGTGATGCTGCTCGGCGATAATAATTTGTTTTGGCATTCAATTCCCTCAAAAATTGGCAGCACACAAGGCATTGAGGTTGGTCGTCCCTCTCGCTTTTAAAAGCCTCGAAAGGCGCTGCTGATGATATAAATTCCGCCCAAGACCTCAAAATCAAGTAACTATTCATGCCTCAAAGCACTGACCTAACAGGAGTCAGGAGTCAAATTTACTGCGACTGGAAGATGAATCAATCGGCTCTATTGTCCCCCGGTTTCATCCGTGGTAGGAAGAATCAAAGCGCATAATCGTTATTGCACGCCCTAGATGGCATCTATGGGGTTCTCTTGACTCCTGACTCCTGTTGATTTAATCCACTACCCTGACCTAATAGATCGGGTATCTAGCAATCTTCAACAACAGAGACTCAGAGCAGCGGCCTGCGCCTGGTATTGGTTACTGATTCACTCATAGCGGCGAACAGAGAGAGTCCTCACTCCGCGTCAGCTTCTATGCAAAAGAATCGTCGAAATCGCCCTCAAAAACCTTCGCTTCAGCCCTGACGACTAGGCCAGTGAACCAGAGCCACTCAATGCGGCGCTCAAATATTGCTATTTACCCAATTTTAACGCAAGCTTTATTAAAAGCAACAGTTTCGTGTGATACCGTTCTAGGGTCATGGTTCACATTCACCCCGGCAGGAGTAGCCGACTGCGGTGGGTGTGCAGCAGCTGAAATTCCGACTGAGTGACTTGCTCCAGCATAAAAATGACCCCAGCCGGTTTCAGCTGACTACCATCATTGGCACAACTGCCCACATAGCGTAAAACAGCCGCAGAGTTTTCCTCTCCCCCAGCTGCAACAGAACTCTTCACCAGCTCCAACTCAAACAAGCGATCGCGCAAATTTACCACCTGGCTCTTACCAGACTTAGTCGTCTGCTCCAACCAGATAGCATCCCTGGCTTTAATTGCCTCAACCCAGTCGCGCCATTGTCCTGGGGAAGCATCCTGAACCACTGCCACCGAAATCAAATACTCTGCTCTTGACAACAGCTGGGTAGCCGCAGGAGCCTTCAACTCAACAACTTCCACTCGGTAAATAGGTATATCTACCGGCAACTGCTGAGCTAGCTGTTCCTGGAATTTCCTTGGCTCAACCAACTCCGTCAACTCAAAATCCACAATCTCACTACAACTGGTAGCGCCTAGGGGCAGAGCCTGAGCGATCGCAATCCGGGGACTAGGATGAAATCCACCACTAAAGGCAACGGGCAGCGCCGCCCGTCGCACAGCTCTGTCAAACAAGCGCAGTAAATCCAGGTGGCTAATTAAAGCCATATCACCCAACTTGCCAAACCAAACCCTTAGGCGCTGCAACTTGGTTGTGTTCGGGACAAAATGCCCAGCAAATTCCGGCATCGGCAGTTGCTCTTCCACAACATTATGACCAAAGTCAGTGCCGCAAACGCCGCAGTGAGAGCAGCTTTCAAACGAGCAGTCTGGCACCGTTGCCGCGTCAATTGCCCGTTGCTCTTCAGCACGAAGCCAACCCTTATCAATTCCCGTGTCTATGTGGTCCCAGGGCAGCGGGGCTTCGTGGCGCACCTCCCAACTACCGTTTTCGACTTGGCGATATTTCCAGCCCAAGCCAGATTCTGCAATCGCTTCCCCCCAAGCTGCAAAAGCCCGATCCAGACTGTCGAACCAAGCATCCATCCCCGCACCCAGTTCCCAAGCCCGGCGGATTACCGAGGCGAGCCGGCGATCGCCCCGTCCGACAAAATCCTCCATTGCCGAAATCCGCACATCAGTGAAATTCACCTTCAAACCCTTAATGCGGCGAAATTCTTGCCGCAGCAACGCCTGCTTGCGTTTAAACTCAGCTGTTGAAACCGAATGCCATTGGAAGGGTGTATGTGGCTTCGGCGTAAAGTTAGAAATTGTCAGATTGAAGCTGAGGCGCTTTCTTCCAGAAACTGAGCCCTCTTGCTGTAGCCAACTGACTGTTTCAGCAATGCCTAACACATCAGTGTCTGTTTCTCCTGGCAAGCCAATCATAAAGTATAGCTTGATTTTGTCCCAACCTGCAAGGCAAGCCGTTTTCACACCCCTTCTCAGTTCTTCTGGCGTCAAACCCTTATTAATGATGTCCCGCAGGCGCTGAGTTCCCGCTTCCGGGGCAAAGGTAAGCCCAGCCTGCCTGGTGCCGCCAAGGATGTTGGCAATATTTTGATCAAATCTATCTACCCGTTGGCTTGGCAGGGACAGGGAAATATTTTCGTCCTTGAGGCGATTTTTAATCTCCATCCCTACAGAGGGAAGAGACAGATAATCAGAACAGCTCAGGGAGAGTAGGGAAAACTCATTGTACCCAGTCGCCCGCATTCCCTGTTCAATCGCTTCTACCACCTGCTCCGGCTCCACATCCCGCGCCGGTCGAGTCAGCATCCCCGGCTGGCAGAACCGACAGCCGCGAGTACAGCCGCGCCGGATTTCAACCTTCAGTCGGTCATGGACTGTCTCCACGTAGGGTACTAACCCAATCGAATAGGCAGGCATGGGAGTAGCGACTCGCCGCAGAATCCGAGCAGGCACATCTGGGCGATTCGGATGTACAGAGCCATCCTCTGCCATGTCATAAAACTTAGGCACATATACCCCTGGTATTTGTGCCAAATCCAGCAACAGCTCTTCTCGACTTAAGCCCGCCGCCTTGCCAAATTCCATCACCAAGCCAATTTCCGGCAGCAGTTCCTCGCCATCTCCTAGGGCAATAAAGTCGAAAAAGTCCGCATAGGGTTCGGGATTGGATGTGGCTGTTTGTCCACCAGCAAAAATTAGGGGAAAGGGGTGAGGGGGTGAGGAGGTGAGGGACGTACCTTCCCCCCATCTCCCCTTCTCCCTTTCTCTCCATGTCAGCGGCAGCCCAGCCAAATCCAACATTTCCAAAATGTTTGTGGCTCCTAGTTCGTAGCTGAGGCTAAAGCCCAAAATGTCAAATTCTGTCAGCGACGCTCTCGACTCTACGGCAAACAGCGGGGTCTGAGTCGCGCGTAGTTTCGCCGCCATGTCTGGGGCCGGTAAATACGCGCGATCGCATAGTTGACCAGGCTGGGCATTCAAAATGTTATATAGAATTATATGCCCTAAATTAGATGCACCCACTTCATATACTTCTGGGTAAGTCAGCACCCAGCGCACTTTGGCCGCATCCCAAGCCTTGTGTACGGCCCCTAACTCGTTTCCCAGGTAACGCCCTGGTCGTACAATTTCCGCTGTTATTAACTCTTCAACAGCAACTGCCATGCGCTATTTCCAGGTATTCATTCCCAACCAAGACCCGCTTTAAAACTTGTTCGGCGTTGCCACGCTCGACGAGGCAAAACTTGTTTTCCCATCTCCCAACACCCATCTCTCCTAAACGGCGAGCGCGGCTTCAAACGCTACAAGGCTCTCAAAAGTCTCAAACACCCGGTCCAGTTGGGTGAGTTCAAAAATAATCCTAATAGATGGGGAAACTGAGCAAAGACTGAACCGTATGCCTAGAGACTGAGCTAGCCTTAGACTATAAACCAACGCCATCAGGCCAGCACTGTCTAAAAATTCCACTTTCTCCATATCCACCAGCATGTGTTTATATGGTTTTTGTGCCACCAGTGTTGTTACTTGACCCTTAAATTCAATAGCATTTGAGGCATTTAAATAAATGTCCGGCTGAATCACGAAAGATTGGGGTTCGGCCACAATTGTTTGCATCTCTATACTCCTATTGATGTTTCTAGTCAATTACCTCAGATGTATTCGACCATAACACTGTCAACTTGAAGCTCTGCTACGCCAATTTTAGTTCTTTGCTGAATCTTTAAGTTTTCAACCCTTTTGTTTAAAGTTTTGATTAAGTTTTTCGAAAAATCCGTAATTTCACTGAATTGCATCCTCTCAAAGCAGATATACAATGCAGAAGTTCAGCCGGTTAATCTATGGGGATAGTAGCGAGCCCAAATCAGGAAATCCTCAATCTGCCTTTTGGTAGATCCCTAAGCTAGCTGATTGATATCCCGTCCCCAGCATGATTACGTTAATCTACAAGCCACACCACATGCTGTGTTGTCAAACTTGTTGATTCAACCCTCTGAGACCTCCCAGGGAAATTTTCCCGATGGTAGCAAGCGTCACTTTAACTCACCCAAGTCCGGTAACGGTCAGACAAAGATACCTCAATATAACATAGCAAGCTTGGTGACGTTCGTTGCTAAAGATACATTACAACAGATTCTGAAATAGAATTATCTTTATTGGTTATGAAAACTAAATACTCTATCCGCCAGCTGGTAGAAAAAGCTCTGTACATTAAGAAGTTAACTCCTGATATTGAAAATGAAATAAACTTTGAGCTGACCCGCCTGGGTTACATCTCAGACGTTGATTACGAGGCGCTTGAATTGTTGATGGCGGAGATGGATGCGGGTCGAATTCAGTTAGTGCCTAGCATTTGAGCTTTAACCGTGCGGGCACTACATCCGTTGTGAAGTAAACTCTGATCATAGGGTTTAGGGTGTGACACCCCACACCCCACAAGAAAGCGCCAGGAGTCAGTTGTAAATCGCTATGCAGTTTGCCAAACGCTTAGAAAAAATCCCTCCCTATCTGTTTGCCGAAATTGATCGCAAACGGGATGAAATGCTTGCCAAGGGAGTTGACATCATTAACATGGGAGTGGGAGATCCAGACAAACCTACTCCAGTCCATATCGTCCAGGCAATGCATGAGGCGATTGATGACCCCGCCACCCATAACTATCCCCCCTACCAAGGCACGAAAGATTTCCGAGAGGCAGCGATTAAGTGGATGGAGCGCCGGTTTGGCGTGACAGGATTGAATCCGAATACTGAGGTAGTTTCTTCCATTGGCTCCAAGGAGGCAATCCACAATACATTCTTAGCTTTTGTGGAACCAGGAGACTACACTCTGATTCCCGATCCAGGCTATCCGGTGTATCGCACTTCCACCATTTTTGCTGGTGGTGAGCCTTATACCATGCCGCTACTACCAGAGAGCGGCTTTTTGCCAGACTTGGATGCGATTCCAGAAGAGGTGGCGCGTCAGGCGAAGTTGTTGTGGATCAACTATCCCAACAATCCTACTGGGGCGTTGGCGACGCTGGAGTTTTTTGAGGAATTAGTGGCTTACTGCAAGCAGTACAATATTTTACTGTGTCATGACCATGCCTACTCGGAAATGGCCTATGACGGCTATAAGCCACCGAGTGTGCTGCAAGTGCCGGGTGCTAAAGAGGTGACGATTGAGTTTCACAGTCTGTCTAAGTCCTATAATATGACGGGCTGGCGGGTTGGTTTTGTGGTGGGGTCTGCCCACGGGATTAAGGGATTGGGTCAGGTGAAGACGAATGTGGATTCTGGGGTGTTTAAGGCAATTCAACGGGCTGCGATCGCCGCTTATTCCACCACTGAAGCAGAACTCCAAACTGTGATGTCGGTTTATCAACATCGCCGCGACATCATCATCAAAGGACTGAAATCTCTAGGGTGGCCGATTGAAGCTCCTAAAGCCACGCTCTACGTCTGGGTAGCGGTTCCCCAGGGTTATACGTCGTCTGAATTCGTCACGTTGCTGCTAGACAAGTGCGGCATTATTGTTCCTCCTGGTAACGGCTATGGTGCAGCGGGGGAAGGCTTCTTCCGCATTGCCCTGACTGTAGCCGATGAGCGGATGCATGAAGCGCTCCAACGGATGAAGGATGCCGGTATTCGCTACGCTTAAAACGTGCCTGTTCGGCTCTACCGCATGGCAATAAAGAAGAGCGAGTTCGCTCTGGGTACTCTAAGATAGATTAATAACTGTTAAGCAACCGCTGGACAGGAAATCAGTACTAGGGCTAGGCACTCGTGCCAGCCCGTGTAGTAAATAAACAAGAAAAGAGTAAAGAGCAGTGTCTGTCGAAACCATTGAAAAGCGTTCAACGGTCCGCAAGCTCGCACCTCGGTATCGTGTTTTGCTTCATAACGATGAATACAATAGCATGGAGTACGTGGTGCAGGCGTTAATGAAGACGGTGCCGAGTATCACCCAACCTCAGGCTGTCAGCATCATGATGGAAGCCCATACTAATGGTATGGCTCTAGTAATTACCTGCGCTCAGGAACACGCGGAGTTTTACAGCGAAACTTTGAATAATTATGGCCTGAGCAGCACGATTGAACCTGATGAATAGTCAGAACTAAGCGCAAGCCTTGAAGTTTAACTTGCTGAGGCTAGCCCATTACCCAGCCCCGATCAGGCTGGCATTTTTCGTGCTGGCTTTGCTGCTTTTGTGGGTGCCACTGGCTGCGCCCATATACTGGTTGGTGATTGATCGCAACTTAGTCACTATCCTAACGCTGGGGATACTGTATGGGGAATTTATCGTCCTGGTGCGATTGTGGGGCCAGAAAATCTACCGGCAACCCCGGCTGTTGCGAAGCTATGGTTTACAAAGAACGCGGCAGAATGCAAAAGAGCTTTTATCTGGGCTGAGTATTGGTCTAGCTATCACCCTTGGTTTCTTTTGGCTAGAGGGGCAGGTAGGTTGGCTCCTGTGGAAACATTCACCTACCTTCTTGCCCAGGGTGATTTTAGAAGGGTTAGCTAGCGCTCTGGGAATTGGTTTTGCCGAGGAGCTACTATTTCGCGGCTGGCTCCTGGATGAGCTACAGCGGGATTACCGCCCCCAGATCGCTCTCTGGGCTGATGCTACTTTATTCGCTCTACTGCACTATATTAAGCCGGTGGCAGAAATTCTGCGCAGTTGGCCTGGATTTCCCGGCAGAGTGCTACTGGGATTGATACTGGTTTGGGCGAAGCGCTCTAACAGAGGACGCCTCGGGCTCCCGATTGGTCTCCACGCCGGTCTCGTTTGGGGCTACTACATTATCGACGTGGGGCAACTAGTGCAGTATTCTGGTCAAGTTCCTGATTGGATGACTGGAGTTGACCGCAATCCCCTCGCTAGTGTAATGGGGTTGTTGATTTTGGGCGTTCTAGGGTTCTGGATGAGACAGCGATCGCCAGCTCATCCTTAACACCCTGCTCTCATGAAGGCATTCCATCTACAGAAGTACCGATTAAACAGGCACCGGCAAAATTGATGCCATCCAAGTTAGCACCTTCTAACTCAGCGCACAGAAGATTCGCGCCAGCTAAGTTAGCTCCGGCTAGATTGGCACCCCGCAGGTCTGCTTCCTCTAGATTGGCTTCATTAAGCAATGCCCCTTGCAGATCAGCCTGACTTAGGTCTGCTCCTTGGAGATTAGCACGGCTGAGATTGACCCCCCGCAGGTCTGCACCGCGCAAGTCCACCCCCTGCAAGTGTACGCTCATTAGATTAGCACCACTTAAGAAAGCACCTGCAAAAGAAGCCCCAGATAGCTTAGCTCCCATTAAGTTAGCGCCCCGGAGGTTGCTGCCCCGCAGGTCAGCTCCAGTCAAGTCCGCTTGCAGGAGGTTAGCTCCCAATAAATTCGCCCGCAAGTCAGCGGCGTTGAGCTGGGCACCCACCAGATTAGCTCCGTCTAAACGCGCTCTTTGTAGTTTGGAGCCAGAAAAATTTGCTCCCACCAGCGTCGCTCCAGCTAGATTGATTCCAGAAATATCAATGCCTGAGAGGTCTTCGTCTTCCAGATTGACTCCGGGCAGTTGTTTTAGTTTCCCGGCACGCAGGGCTTCAATGTCCATGGGCGTAGGTGCCTATCTCTCCACTGGTCTTTGCCTCACTACCCGGCTGGGAATCAATTAGCCAGACTCCAGCACTGATTTTGGGTGGTGTGACTGGGAGTCTTAATCCCTGTTGCAAACCTGTAACCAACAATTCTAGGGTATCAACGAGTTTAGGATCCCAAGCCTTGCCCGACTCTAGCTTACACTCTGCCAACGCCTCAGTCAGTGGATCAGGCGTCGTCTCTAGTTCTCTGCTGGGATAGGACTCCTGTAGGCGAGTCACACGTGACTGAAAATCCACAACTAGTGCCAAAATTCTCGATTCTATGGAAATTTCCTCACCGGCTAACCCAGCTGGTTGACCGCTGCTGTTCCACCACTCGGTTTGGTGGTTAATGATTTGTGCGATCGCCCGCAGCCGGGGCATGGTTCGCAACACCTGCGCTGCTGGCACTAGGGGGCAGCTGGGTGCCTCCCCATACTGGACACTCACGGACTTTGGAGCAATGCGGTGCAGTAGCCCCGCCAGGCGCAGGCGCTTCAGCTGCCAAGCCGGTAGCTCTATCAGTTGACCCATCGTTTCTGCCAGAGCCGCCACTTCAGCTGCCGCCATCGGGTTACTAGCGTCGGCTACATCAATTAACTGAGCCAGCCGCAAAAATGCTTGTAATTCGTTGGAAACCAAGTTGCGATCGAGTAAATTTTGCTGATTAAATATACTCACCTTGCTCATATCCAACTCACTGGTCTGGAGATAATCCACGACGCGGGAGACAATAGAACCCAAGTCATCCAGTTCGGCGGTAGGGGCAGCGGCAGCGATCGCTTGCATTTGGGCTGTCAGTTTTTGCTTAAGTTCCGGGTTGTAGCGACCGATGTGAGCGATCGCTAATTCCACCGTCTCCTCCACCAACCCAGGTTCAAACGTCCAAAACCCATAGAACTTGCGCTCCAAGTCTGCTTTCGGTTGTCCAGCTGCCCCATATTCAGCTGGTGAAATTTCTTGACACAGCACCATCGCTGTGTAGCTGGGAGACAAAATTATTAAGTGCCACTCTTGCGCCACGGGGTCAACTGGGTCTAAACTTACTAACTCCACATTGGGTAGCTTGCTTGTGGGGTGTTCGGCAAAGCCGGTATCCGGGGCTGCCATGATCGCCACTTGACGCGAACGCTGTGCCAAAATTTCGTAGCGTTCTGCCTCCTGTAGATACCATTTCCCGCGTTGGAAGGCTGTAATCACTAGCGGGGTACTTTTAGCAGTTAGGATGCAGTCTTCTAATGCATGACAGAGGGAAACTAGGGTGTTTTTGTAGTAAACCCCAAAATTGAGTGGCCTTTTTCCTGCTGAGTGAGCAGTTGCCAGTTGTTGCAGAATCGATCCTGGTAGCATGGTTTGGTTTTTTTTAACGAACCGCAGAGTGCGAGGAGTCCGGGAGTGCTAAAGCCACCCCGGCACCAAGCGGGGGGGGCGGGCGGGCACAGAGTTATAGAGGGGGG
>CAXUIG010000049.1:12167-31516 GCA_964250845.1 uncultured bacterium
CCCCCCCCCGGTGTGCGCGGCGGCGGTCTGTCAAACCCCCTCCCGGACTCCTCGCGGTGGACGCTCTCGGGCACAGAGTAAGAGAGGGGGAAGGGTATCGGCTAGGAGGCTGTTACTAGCTGTTTTTCTTTGGGTTCGATCGGTGCTGTGAGGGCAACTTCAAGCTCGGCACAACCGAGTCGAGTTTCTAGAATGTTCATGACTTCTCTACCGAAGTCATTGGGGTTCTGTCGCCATGCCTGAAGGCACACTTCACCAAAGAATGAACCCAGTGGTTCGGGGTTCCAGAGTAATTTCTTTGCTGTCCAAGGCATTAGGCTCATCGGAGCATAGCCCGGTTTGATGATGTTGTTATCGAAGGCATATTCTTCCAGATGGGTATGGGGTTGCAGCCCGATGAAGAATATGGCTGGCTCGACTTTATCGGCTCCAAATATCCGCTCTAGTTCCCGATGATAGGCTATCGTCTGACGAATCGTTTCGGGTCGTTCGTCAATCACGTTGAAGGAGTAGTTGACCGAAACCAGATCATTGAAGCCAGCTGCCTTCAAATCGCGGCAGTTTGACAATACCGTTCGCAGATTGTAGCCCATCCGCATTTTTCGTACAAGTTCCTGGGAGCCGCTGGTGATGCCGATTTCAAGGTAGTTCATCCCGGTTTTCACCATCAGCTCGCATAACTGGGGGGTCAGGTTGTCGGCTCGGATGTAAGCCGCCCAGTGGATGTCTTTCATCCCATCTGCGAGGATTTTTTCTAGTAGCTCTACGGCATCATCAATAAATTTACGCGCGGGGATGAATTGGGCATCGGTGAACCAGAAGTTACGAATGCCTCGGTTGTAAAGTTGTCGCATCTCCGCGACGACTTCTGAGGCTGGGTTGATGCGTACCTGTTTGCCTTCAACCACGGTGTAAATGCAATAGCAGCAGTTGTGGGGACAACCGCGCTTTGTTTGCACACCGACGTAGAAATCTTGTTCTTGCAGGTAGTATTGAAACTCTGGCCAGATGGTTTCGATGTAGTCGTAGTTGCAGGCGGTTTTCTCAATTGGCGTGGGTTGTTCGTGGATCATGCGATCGCGCGGCAGACTTGATCCCACTACGTAGCAGCGTTCATCTTTAAATTCCTCACCCCGCAGGATTTTTTCCAGCAGTGTCTCTCCTTCTCCGACTGAAACTATCGTCCCTTTTGGCAATTTCTTGCCCAGCTGCTCGTAAAAAACACTCACCGCACCTCCACCCACGACTACTTTGGCGTTTGGGTGGTGTTTTTGGGCGCGTTTTAGCCCTCGTTTGATTAACCCCTCGTTTCGCCAGAGTTCTGTGTAGTAAGAACCTGCTAAGCGCAGTCCTCCCAAGGCTCCCCGCAACTTGGTTAGGGGATTACGGGCGTAGTATAACTCGAATGCATTCTGGAGCGGGTTACCGCCTCTACCTCCCACAGGCGCATAAATCTGAATATCTCGCCAAGAGAATACCAGCAGTGTTGGCTGAAATTCATCCACACAAGCATCTAGGGCGGCGGCGAAATCTAGGGGCGGTACTGTCCCCAAGTCGAATATCCGCTGCGAGGCGGATGGAAACTGTTTGTGGAGATGATCAGCTAAGTAGACAACCCCAATCGGGAAGATGGGATTACACGGTAGGCGAACGTAGAGGATTCGGTTTTCCATCGTGGTTGTTTGGGCACTGATCCCCGGCTAGAGGCGTGGTATTTCTCAGCTTTCTGAAATTGTTTTCATATAACTTTACGATAACACTAACTTGACTCAGCCGCATGTTCCTTTTTATTGAAAGTTCGCGGCTGGATAGTTAGTACTTAAAGCCTGCGAACCAGTAATTCCCACTACGCCCGCCAAGTGCGTAGTCGAGGGGACTTTACCAGAACTTGCTAAAGTTGCACTAAGTTTATGATAATTTAACAAAAGGTAATTTAAATAACAAAGTGTTACTCTACCTTATGAAGGAAATATGGCCAGAGGCGTGAGATGGTAGTCGGAGTTACAGCCAGTGGGGATCGCTAAATGTTAGTTTGGCAAGTATACCCTCAGTAGTGGCGTCAATGTCCTGTTATGGCTCAAATCTTAGATCCTTTACCAATCGAACAATCCAGTCGCTTTCTCTGCTGCTACGTGAATGCGACGAGCAAAATTCAGATTGCTCGGATATCAAATATTCCCAACTGGTACTTTGAGAGGGTGGTGTTTCCGGGACAACGTCTTGTGTTTGAAGCCCCGCCAGAAAGCCATCTGGAGATTCATACCGGCATGATGGCGACTGCCATTCTCTCGGATACTATTCCCTGCGATCGCCTTTGTGTCAACGAAGATGGCATTTCCTCAAGTGAGAAAAACCAGGAAGCGTGGGAGGAAGGAATACATAAAAAAGAAATGTTGCAAGCAATTGATCAAAGAAGTGGACAGAGGCAACAACCTTTAACAGCTGCTTTAACATCTATTGATTAAGAAAAAGAATTACATCAAGATTGAGTGTTAATGGCTTTAGCAAACTCAAAATTGTTTCTAAGCCCACAATCTCTGCCAAAGGAAGGAGAACTAATGACCCACCTCTAACGCTAAGGTAGCGAGCGAAAATATAGTATTGTGGCTCGGATTGGGTCAATCAAGTTGAACCTACCTTCTTTTCTTTGGTTGTGGAAAATAGCGGCTTGGTCGATGGGCTTGTCGTTGCTAGCGTATTTGCTGTTAGCAGTAACTGGGATTTGGATGTTTGGGGCTAGACAGACGCGGCGTCAAAGACCGAGCTGGCTGCGATCGCTGCACTACATGCTCGGCGGTAGTCTGGTGTCTTTGGTGCTGCTACTCCTAGCGATTGGCGTGGTTGGAACGTTAGGGGAGTATGGCTCGTTAGGCCATTCCCAACACCTCGTGGCTGGGTTGATAGTGGTGGGGTTGGTTTTACTTTCAGCTGGGAGTGCGACTCAGATTATTGCCAATCGAGCTTGGGCGCGATCGCTCCACATTTGGACGAATACTACCCTTTTTGTCGGCTTGCTATGGGTATCACTAACCGGCTGGAGTGTGGTACAGAAATATTTGCCCTAATATGTAGAGTTTAACCAATTGATCTCCTCACCCTCCCACGCAGCGCCTTCTGTCTTCCGGATCTCTCCCTTGATTCGGATCACGCTTTTGTCTCTATATGTGGCTTTGACTGCGCCATTACCGTTTTTGTCGCAGGTAACAGATCAGCCCATCCCACCAGTGTTGTTGGTTGTGGGAATCAGCTTTGGGGCAGTGGCACTATATGCTGCACTTAGTGAACGAGTGATTTTGAATGACCAGGAAATTCAGGTAAGTTATCCCAGGTGGGTACCTCGGTTTTTTCGTCAGGGGTGGTCGTTGCCTTGGTCAGAGGTGAAAGAGTTAAAGCCGCGCACTACTGGTCAAGGTGGGCTGGTTTACTACTTTCTTAGTACACAGGGGAAAGCTTATTTGCTGCCGATGCGTGTGGCTGGGTTTGCCCGGTTAGTAAAGCTGGTGGAAGCAAAAACGGGGATTGATACTACAGATGTTCGCCCCTTGGCCCAACCTTGGATGTATTTGATTTTATTAGGGTGTACGCTGCTACTGCTAGTGGTAGATGGTTGGACAATCTGGACAGCGATTACTCACGGTAACATAGTATAATAGGAGATTGAGGAACAGCTGACAAGTGCAAACAGCACAACTGCGGTTGAAGCAGGTGAGCCTATCTGGGTCGGTGGGTTCCGATTACTTGCTCAGGGACATTTCCTTTGAAGTGTCTAGAGGTGATCTTATTGCCATCATTGGCCCATCGGGTGCTGGTAAAACTTCTCTGTTACGGCTGTTGAACCGGCTGAGTGAACCCACGGCTGGGTCGATTTATTTTGAAAATCAAGAGTATAGGCAAATCCCCGTCCTCCAGCTACGACAACAGGTAACGCTTGTGGCCCAAGAGTCTAAGCTGTTAGGGATGAATGTTCAAGAGGCATTAGCATATCCCCTGGTTTTACGGAATCTGCCGCCAGCGGAGATTCAGCAACGACTGGGCTACTGGAGCGAGCAACTGCACATCCCATCCGAGTGGCTAGGGCGGACTGAGATCCAACTTTCTGTGGGACAGCGGCAGCTGGTGGCGATCGCTCGTGCTTTGGTAATTCAACCCAAAATTCTATTATTCGACGAGCCAACGTCTGCCCTTGATGCTGGTAGGGCGTCTCACCTGTTGCAAGTCTTGACTCAGCTGGCTCACAGCGGTCAAACTACAATTCTGATGGTCAATCACCAGTTGGAGCTAGCACAGCAGTTTTGTACACGCGTATTGTACCTACACCAAGGTCAGTTGGTTCAGGATGCAGCTAACTCACCGGGGTTGGACTGGGTTAAGTTAAGGGACTTGTTCCAAGCAGAGGCTCAGGCAGCTGAGGAATGGAGTTAGCTGCCTGAGCAGCCTTTATTAGGAATCCTTGTTAATCAAGCTAGAGCCCATGAGTATACCACTTTTAGACAAACCATTCCCGTCAGCGGAGGAGAAACTGGTCACTCTGAATGACATCACCTGGCAGCAGTTCAAAGCTATAGAAGCACAGCTAGAGAACAATCGGGGTGTCAGGCTGACCTATAAAGCCGAGGTAATGGAAATTATGTCCCCAATCGGGAGGAAACACGAACGGGTGAAAAGTACCCTGGGGCTGTTGTTGGAAGCGTATATGAAGGAAAAGGGCATACGGTTCTACAAAAGTGGCGGATTCACTCTGGAAGAGCCGGGTTATGCTTCTGGCACCCCCGACGAGTCCTATTGCATCGGTAGCGACAAAGAAACCCCAGACATCGTTATTGAAATTATTGTTACCAGCGGAACCATAGATAGACGAGAGCTTTACTCGCCTCATAAAATCCCTGAAGTTTGGTTCTGGAAAGCTGACCAACTTCGGGTCTTTCACTTGAGAGAGGAAGATTATCAGGAAGTCTCCCGAAGTGAATTTTTTCCAGATTTAGACCTAGCTCTGTTAATACGCTACCTGGGACATCCTGACCAGTACGACGCAGTAGTTGCTTTCGAGCAGGCTATCCGCAATTAATGCGTCCCGACCTTCTCTGAAATGCCCCTTAACAGCAACGAACTCGCCGCTACTACCTCCTGTCTTGCCCACTTATCAGCTGCCACAATGTCATCTAAGGAAGGATTTGGACAGTTATCGGCTTGGTGGCGATCGCACACCCATTCGATACAACGCGGAATATCCAAAAATCTGATTTTCTCTTCTAGAAATAGTGCCACTGCCTGTTCATTTGCCGCATTTAAAACAGCTGGCATAGAACCCCCGGCTCGACCTGCTGCATAAGCCAGCTGCATACAGGGATACTTCTGGTGATCGGGTGCCTTGAAGGTTAAATCCCCAGCTTTGACCAAATCCAGGTGTTCCCAGTCGGTATAGATACGCTCAGGCCAGGATAGGGCATAGAGTAGGGGCAAGCGCATATCAGGCCAACCGAGCTGAGCTAAGACTGAGCTATCTTGCAGCTCAATCAGCGAGTGAATAATGCTCTGGGGGTGGATGACTATATCGATTTTGTCGTAATCTAGGCCAAAAAGGAAGTGGGCTTCAATAACTTCTAGCCCTTTATTCATCAACGTGGCAGAGTCTACTGTGATTTTTCGCCCCATCGACCAGTTGGGATGCTTTAGGGCATCTGCAACTCGTACCTCCACTAACTTATCAACAGGCCAATCCCGGAATGCTCCCCCAGATGCGGTGAGCATAATTCGCCGCAAGCCGCCAGTTGGCACACCTTGGAGGCATTGAAAAATCGCCGAATGCTCGGAATCAGCCGGTAACAGTTTCACCCCATGTTTCTCTATCAATGGCAAAACCACTGGTGCCCCAGCAATCAGAGTCTCTTTATTCGCTAGGGCAATGTCTTTACCAGCTTCAATCGCAGCAATGGTAGGTAGCAAACCAGCACAGCCGACGATGCCTGTTACCACAGTTTGGGCATCGCCGTAGCGGGCGACTTCTATCGTCCCGGCTTCCCCAGCGAGCAGGATAGGTTGGGGGTCGAGGTCGAGCGTAGCCTGTTTTAGTTCTGGCAATTTTTCTTCTTCGCAAATGCTTACTATGCTTGGTCGAAACTGCCGAATCTGCTGCGCCAACATTTTAACGTTACGCCCAGCTGCTAACCCCACAATCCGAAACTGATCCGGGTACTGAGCCGCGATATCCAGCGTCTGAGTGCCGATGGAGCCGGTGGAGCCAAGGAGAGTAATTGCTTTCACAATGATTTAAGATTTAACTCCACATCAACTTTACTTTAGTACAGCCTAAAATCAAAGTTTGTGGGTAAGGCTGTAGTTGGCAAAATTGGTTTGATTTGTGAGTGCAACTTCAACCAATCCTTTATAGCCTGGGGTTTAGAAGCAGTTTTCTTCTGCAGGAGAACCACCCCGTCTTGGACATCCAGAATTCCATACTTTCCTTGAGCCAAAAGCTGGTCAATCCAAGAGGCAAAATCGCGGAGTCTTTGCCGGTCATCCTTAAACGCCGCTTGGTACTGTTGCAGTTGCCACAAGTCTGCTAAGACATAATCAACCTCTATGACTTCTCCTTGGTCATTTTGCAGCCGCAGAGCGGGCACACGAATAATCTCCCGACGACTCGAAAGGTGTGGAAGCAGATAAGTGGTTGCTGAAACGCTAGCGTTCGGAGGAATAAAGTTCATTAACGCCCTAATGTGCCCCACATGTTCCCACTGACGGCTTAAAGAAACATGGACATAAGGATGGTAGGAGTCTGGAAACAAAAAGTAGAAAGCCCGATTTGGACTAGAGATAATTGAGAAGAAAATTGACAAGGCAATACATCCGATCCAAAAGCGACGAAACTGCGGATTAAATCTCTGTTTATGTTGTGACCACCACAGAATCGTGCCGTAAAATAATCCCGGAACTACACTTAAGGCATAGCGAATACTAATGGCAAGCGCCGATTGGCGTTGTTGCAGCAATAGTTCCAGCAATGGAAAGCCTGCTATTGTCCAAGCAGGGGCGGATATAGCAGGTATATATGCCAAAGGCAGCCACTGGGCTGAAAGGTATTTCACCCGCTTGTCAATTGGAGTCAATAAGTTTACAATAAGTTCTTTAGGGTGGCTTAAGATCGCCCAGAGAAGTTGTACAGTACTAGGGTCATTTCCTTTAACATATTGACGAAAGTATGTAGTCAGGTATAGCCGGGAATTATCATTGGAAAACCACGGCATAATCACGTTTGTTAACAATACAATACAGCAGAAGCTGAGCAGACATAAAGCCAGACCTAGGCGATAGCGACGGCTTAAAATTAAATAAGCACCAATACCAAAAATAATAAATCCCGTGTCCTCCCGAATTCCTAGAGTCAAAGCGACGAACAGCCAAAACAGCCACCATTTACGCTTTTCCAAAGCCAGCAGTAAACTAAATACGAATAAAGGAATCTGGCACTGTTCATAGAAATTGGCAAATGTCGGTCCAATTACTGCATTGGCTCCGTAAAAACTGGCAGTGATTAAAACAGCTATTGAGTGCGGGAGATAATGGCGGGCAAGAGCATAGAGAACTATTCCTGCAGCAGTAATTAAAGTGACTTGCAAAACAACAAGAGTGGCACCGGAGGGAAATAAGGCATATATAGGTAACCAGAGCAAAAAGTCAAGAACAAAGTGTTGTCCTAAGTGGTAGTAGGATACTGTATGGTTCTGGCTATCAAAGGTAACAGCGCTTGACTGGCCTGAGGAGAGAGAACCTTGAAATAAGTGCCCATGGATGCTATTCCAGAAGAGCTGGTTAAAAAGACCTTGGTCGTAGGAGGCGTAAAAACTGTAGTAGCGATTGAGAGAGAAAACCAACATGAAGGCAAAAAAAATTGCTGCCAGTGTCAGTGTTACTCGTAAGCTCGATTGTGTTTTTATAAATGAACGTTTTAGCAACATAAGCACTTTAATATTCACAAGAAAGTAGTCTCCGAGTCAGAGTGAATCCTTTTATAGTGGCGGATGACTACTGACTACTTTCATTGGTCAAATGGTTGGAAACATTATGCAACTATTTCCGGCAAATTTCAGATTATTAGGAAAGAACATTAGCAGCTTCAGGTTTGAAAAGCTGAGGCTCAATCCCCTGGGTTGGATGATTGTAGTGAGCGCTGTGATTTTATTTTTGTCCAGCAGTTTACGACACGCCCTGTTTAAATCGACAGCCTGGGATCTGGGCATTTTTGACCAAGCAGTTTACCTGATTAGCTCGCTGGAGCCACCTATATCCTCTTTCACAGGGTTTCACATTCTAGCCGACCATGCCGCGTGGATATTCTATCCGCTGGCAATACTATACAAGATATATCCCGATGTTCATTGGTTGTTGGCTGTACAGGCAAGTGCCTTGGCGATAGGCGCAATGCCGACGTGGTATCTTGCCCGTGAGGCTGGGCTGTCGATGCGGCAAGCAATAGCAATAGCTGCAGTGTACCTCTTGTATCCGCTGGTTTTTAATATCAATTTGTTTGATTTCCACCCCGAAGTCATGGCGCTACCGGCACTGTTAGCAGCAATCTTGGCAGCGCGAAGGGAAAAGACTTGGTGGTTTTGTTTAAGCATCATCTTCATTTTGGGTTGTCGGGACGCTTTATCGTTGACGGTAGCGGCGATGGGATTCTGGCTGCTGCTGTTTGAAAACAGGCGTTTATGCGGTGCAATAGCGATCGCTGCTGGTGTCGCCTGGTTGCTAATTGCGACGCAGGCGATTATTCCCTACTTCGGTGGGGAGGCAGCGTCAGTAGGGCGTCATCTTCCACGTTATGGCTATTTAGGAAATTCATTTCCAGAGATTACCAAAAATCTGCTTCTCAAACCAGGGCTAGTACTGGGGAAAGTTTTTTCGGTGGATACTGTGGAATATCTAGCTCTGCTGCTAGCGCCGGTGATTTGGGGACTTTCAACCCAGCATCTGACACCTTTAGTAGGTGCTATTCCGACGCTGGTGATGAACATTCTCGCCGCTGATCCACTGCAAAGAGATTTGATCCACCAATATTCTGTGCCTTTAGTGCCCTTTTTGTTGGTAGCTGTAATTTCCACACTGGCGGCGGGTGGGGGATGGCTGCGTAGTGGACGAGCAATCATCCTTTGGTCGTTGGTCGCTTTTATCGCGCTGGCAAAGTATGGTTACTTTGGCTCTATTTATCTGAATTCACTCGATACTTGGCAAGCCACACACGAAGCGATCGCCCTAGTTAAAACCAAAGGTGGCGTTCTCACCACAGCTGAGATTGCTCCTCATTTAACCCACTGCCTCCTAGTGAAGCTGACAGATGCCAAGTCACCACCTGATAATTTGGCGCAGTTTGATTATATATTGCTCAATATGCGTCATCCCGGTTGGCTGAGTAATCAAGAGTTTGCCACCAGCTTGGTGAATCAACTCAAAAATACCCAGGAATTTCAGTTGAGTTATCAACGAGATGATGTTCATTTGTTTGCCAAAAAGCTTTAGCGCAGTAATGTGGCTACTGAGCCGACTCGTCATTGCTGCTGCCATGTTACTTATTGCCCCCTTACTTCCGGCTCCACCGGGAGGCATTGTGCCCACAGTTGGCTGGGGAGTTTTCTCAGCCTGGGATAGTGTTTTCTACGAGAAGATTGCAACTTCCGGCTATGAATACACAACTGACGGCAACGAACATTCTGTTGCCTTCTTCCCCCTGTTTCCCTTATTCATCCGGGGAGCGATCGCCCTTGGCTTGCCAGTCGAAGTGGCAGGTACACTGGTGAACAACTTGGCATTCCTGGGTGCTTTGATTGTTCTGTACGCTTGGGTAGAAGAGCGTCATGGCATCAGCGCTGCCCGATGGGCAACAGCTGTTTTAGCCTGGTGTCCGCTTTCTCTATTTGGAAGTGTAATTTACTCGGAAGGGTTGTATTTGTTATTTAGCACAGCTGCTTTGCGAGCCTTTGATCGTAAACAATATACCTGGACAGCCATTTGGGGAGCCATAGCTACTGCAGCCCGTCCAACAGGGATAGCGCTTATACCCGCGTTTCTAATTGTGGCTTGGAGAGAACGTGGAGCTAGCGCCTATCTTGCCAGTGTAGCAGCCGGTAGCGGTCTGTTTTTATACAGCCTATATTGCGGGATTCAGTTTGGCGACTTCTTGGCTTTCCTCCATGCACAGCAAGGATGGCGTCCCTCACTTGGGTTTGATTGGCTGCGGTGGTGGAAAATGCTGATGCAAATTTCAGTTGGTACAGCCAATTGGAAGTATGGCTCGATTAAAGATCCTTGGCATCCGCTGCTGTTTTTGCTCATTGTTGGCAGTAGCTATCTGTTATGGCGCTACCGCAAACAGATTGTTGCTGTGAAGGTAGGCTATGGCTTTGCTGGCTTGGGGTTATTCCTATGGCTGCTGGCGGGTGATCCGTTGACTAATGTTGTGATGATCTTCGGTGGTGCCTATTTATTATGGTATTTACGTGAGCAACTCAGTCTGGTTACTGTTACCTATGGCTTTGCCTGCTTGGGGTTACTCTTAGTTTCTGGAAGTACCATTTCCCTTAATCGGTTGGCTTACGGTATTGTGTCACTGGCGATCGCGCTTGGTGTGCTGCTAGCCCGTTATCCGCGTTGGGGATACGTAGTTATGGGCTTCTTCGCCATACTACTAACAAGCTTCGCGATTCGATTTGCCCAACACCAATGGGTAGCTTAGCTGCTTAGTATTCGTTTCACTCAACTACCTCATTAACTGGGAATCTGTCTAGAAGCTGCATGGCGCGATGGGCGTTGCGCTGCAAAGAGCCTGACAGATGGGGGACGTGGGGTATTTGTGATAATAAATCCAATGTCCGCCGTAAGAGGCGCACCACATCCCCTTCATCTAAACTGGTATTGGCGCACAGTTCTAACCATTCCACCCCTAGCGCCCACTGTTGCACCAGTGAAACTAACTCATACTCCAACCAAATAGGCAGAGCCACGCCATATCGGCGTTGAATCTGGAACAACTGGCGGCGAGTTCCTCGCAATTGGGCCAAAGCTGACTCTACTTCCGGTGCCAGGGTGTAGCGAACCCAGCTGTCTGGGCGCGGTGTCTCGGTAACCAGGGCAGCAATTGCCGCCGCCAGGTGGTGCGGATCGAGGTCGTTCAATTCACCGCTTGCTAGCGCCAAACCCACCCACAACTCATTATCTCCCCGAATTGCTGCTGCGATTTGCCCTAAAGCCGTGGGAGCCACGTCATCCAAACAACCAAACTGCTGCAAAATTTGAATTAGGTGCAGAAATTCCTCCCAGTGGCTTTGGGACTGCCGGTTCAACTCTGATTGAAGAGCTGCTATTTCTGCTTCAAGCTGTATGCTTTTGTTCCTACGTTTGAGGATGGAAGCTGGATTACCCGATTGATGGAGGGGGTGAGCCTGAAGCAGCGCTTCTAAAGCGGCAATGCACTCGTATTGCGCCACGACTTCGGGTGCTGTATCCATCGGCGTTAGATCGGGAATTGCCTGTGCGATCGCTGCTGTTTCCTCATTACCACGACGAGACTGACCCGGCTTCAAGGGCATTTCTACTGGTGGAGTCAGGTCACTTGGGATATTGAGACGGGGCAATTCCGCATACAAATCTACTACATCACTCGTTGTGACTACGTACCAGCGGTTATTCCGCCCTAAGCATACCATGTAATGAGATTGACCAGAGCCCGGCGTTTGAGCGACTAACACAGCCGGGATCGGTGAGGCAGTTGGCACATGTTTACCCTTTAAGCTCAGCAGGGTTCCCGACACCGCAAAGCCTAAAGTCATTCCCACTTGCTCAGCCCGCGCTTCTTGGGCTTGAGCTTGCAGGGTTTTAAACAGCTGGCGTTCAACTTTCAGGCGTTGCAGTAATTTCTCATAGCTAGCCAGCTCCTCCATGTCTACAGCAGCCATCTGCGTCTGGTTTTGGGCTAGTTGTGCTTGAATTTCCGCCAACGCTTGGTACTGCGGCCTCAGATCCAATGTTGCCATATACTGACCAAAGCTGCGTTCCACCAGTTCCCTGGCTTCCTCCACAGTGTGGGTTTGCAGTAGATTCAACACCATGCCGTAACTAGGCGTAAACTGGCTCACCAGTCTGTCAGCCCCAGCGGTTGCCAAATAAGCAGCTTCTTTAGCGCCTTCAAATGGCGTTTGCAGCGTCACCACATGCCCGAGTTTATCCATTCCTCGGCGTCCAGCCCGCCCTGCCATTTGCAAGAACTCCGAAGCATTCAGTAGCCGGTGTCCCCGATCTGTGCGCTTGGAAAGGCTGGAAATTACTGTTGTTCGAGCTGGCATATTCATCCCAGCTGCCAGCGTTTCGGTTGCAAACACCACTTTTATCAGCCCCTGCTGAAACAGTTCTTCCACCAGCCCCTTCCAGGCAGGCAATATCCCGGCGTGGTGGGCGGCAATGCCACGGTATAGCGGTTCAATCTGTCCCGATCTGCCTGCGTCTGGATTCCGCCGCAAAAATTCATCAATCTGCCACCGTAACTGTTCTGCTTCTGCCTTATTCACCAGTGACAGCGCCCCCAAATCCGCCACCGCCTTATCACATCCCCGGCGGCTGAAGATGAAGTAAATCACTGGTAGCATATCCCTAGACGTCAGCTGAGTCAGAGTATAGACTAAACTTGGAGGTTCTGGCCTCTGGCCTCTAGCCTCTCGTCTCTGGCTTTTTGCCTGCTTGAGTTGGGGGTTAATTTTAGTGGAGTCGCTGTTAAGCAGGGGAAATAGCCCCTTGGGATTACCAAAGTGAAATTCCAAGGGGACGGGGCGAAAGCTGGAGTAAATTAGTTCTGTCGGACCATGAACCTGATTGATCCAGTCTGTGAGCTGGTCACTGTTGGCGATTGTTGCCGAAAGAGCCAACAGCTGAATCTCATGTGGGCAATAGATGATCGATTCTTCCCAAACCGTACCCCGCTGGCGGTCGTTCATGTAGTGACACTCATCCAGCACCACCGCCTCAACCCCGGCTAAGGAGGTGCCGACTTCCCCAATCGGGGTGCCGTAGAGCATATTACGGAAAATTTCTGTGGTCATTACCAGGATGGGGGCTTCCCGGTTGAGCGATGCATCGCCGGTTAATAAACCCACCATGTCAGCCCCGAAGCGTTCGCGGAAATCACGCAGTTTTTGATTTGACAACGCTTTGAGTGGCGTGGTATAAAATACTCGCCGTCCCCGTGAGAGGGCGTGATAAATAGCGTATTCCCCAATTAAAGTTTTTCCCGAACCTGTGGGGGCACACACGACTACCGAGCGACCAGCATTAAGGGCGGCGATCGCCGATAGCTGGAACTCATCCAACTTAAACGGAAATATGCTCTTCAGGTCAAGTTCAGAAAACAGCGCAGGATAATTCACTCAATAATAATTTCCACATTAGTTGCGGATTAAATTAACCAGATGGTCAACCTAGATGGGGTCTAACTTATTTAATTCTAAACCGTTGCCAACCTCCTGTGGGCTGATTGCTAGTTCCTGCGATCGCTTTGACGCTGCTCTAACTGCTTCAATCAGTGCTGAGCGAAACCCAGCACGCTCTAACTCTGTTATTCCAGCGATGGTTGTACCGCCAGGGCTGGCAGTGCGGTCTTTCAGTTCGGCTGGGTGCATCCCGGTTTCCTGCAACAGCACAGCTGTCCCGCGTACAGTTTGCAGTGCCATGCGCAACGCGATCGCTCTGGGTAGTCCAGCTGCTACTCCCCCATCCGAGAGCGCTTCTACCATCATCGCCACATAAGCCGGTCCCGAACCCGATAGCCCCGTTACCGCATCCATTAGCGCCTCTGGTACAACGACTACTTCCCCTACTGCTGCAAACAGTTGCTGGGCTATATTTTGGTGGCTCTCGTCGGTATGCTTCCCGAGTGCTAGAGCCGTAATTCCCGCCCCCACGGTTGCCGGTGTATTAGGCATTGCCCGGATCACAGGCAGTTGAGGAAAAGCCGCTTCGAGCTTGCTCAACGGCACACCCGCCAAGATTGAAATCACCAGCGGCGGCTCACGATCTGCTAGTGTGGCCACCACATTTCCCAGCGTCTGGGCTACGGTAGTAAAAACTTGGGGTTTAACGGCCAAAAACAGGATTGCTGCTACGGCAACCAGGCGATTATCTGCCGTCACCTGAACGCCGTATTTCTGCTCTAAAAAAACTCGGCGTTGCGGCTGCGGTTCGCTCACCAGAACTTCTGATGGTTGATAAATTTTTTGAGTAATTAGGCGGGATAACAGCGCTTCTCCCATTACCCCGCCACCAACTAGACCAAACTTTACCGACAAGTAAATAATCCCTCTCTCAAAAAGGGTCTAAGCAATTTATAATTCACACTCTCTTCAGACACAAACCAGACTGACTCCTAACTCAGAGACTCCTAACCTGACTGAGCTATCCGGGTGGATTCCGGTGTCCAAGCAGGAGTAGGAGTCACTGGACGGGATTGAGGCACTTGGGGCTGCGGCACTTGATGAATGATGCCAGACTGATTAGTGACTTGAACACAGACGGGCGTAAACAGAAATATACTCTCACCGACTCGCTCTTGATGACCCTCAATCGCGAAGGTGCCACCAGCGACAAAGTCCACCGCCCGCTGCGCCTGGTCTGGATCCATCATCGTCAAGTTTAACACCACGGACTTGCGCTCCCGCAATGCTTGAATCACCTGAGGCATTTCTTCAAACGAGCGCGGCTCCAGTACGATCACTTCCGCAATACTATTGACCGCTCTCGGCATCCCGACTACATTGTTCATCGTTGACTCGGTTACTGGAGTTGCAACTGGGACTCGCTCTCGCGCCCGACGACGCTGGTTACGGTCTTCTTCTGGTGTCGGTTGGGGATTTTCTTCCTGGTAGGCATTTTCGTAACCATCCCCATCTTCTTCATACTCGTACTCGTATTCCGCTGGATCGTTAAGGCCAACCAAATCCCGGAGCTTAGAAAATATATTATTCATTTTTACACTTAGACCTACCCGATTACTCACACTTCTCTATAGCTAGTAAACTGGTAAAAAGCATTTTTTTCAAGGGTCAAGAATATAATCCGACCAAGGAAAGAATTCGCCGATTCACGAGCTAGATTGATAGTGATCCCGGTCCAAGTGTAGGATGACTCTGGGTTTCAAGCTCCTATTTTTAAACCTGGAAAAGAAGAATAGATTTTCATCTTTATCGACAACCCCGACTTTCTCCCTGAGTTTTTCCTGACTTATTACCCTAACTCCTGACTTCTGACTTCCGACTGCTTACTTCTAACTTCTGACTTCTCTTCATGCCAACGCTGGGCGTTCTCCAAACAAAGTTCGTCCCAGCCGCACCATCGTAGCACCGGCTCGAACCGCCAGTTGGTAGTCGTCCGACATTCCCATTGAAAGCTGCTGCATTTGAATATGTGACCAATTTTGCTGCTGAATTTTGGCGGCAAGTTCGCGAGCGCCCTCGAAAACGCTCAAGATTTCTAATTCATTTAATCCTAGGGGAGGAATTGTCATCAAACCCTGAAAAAGCAAGTTTTCGCATTGGTTGAGTTCGCTTAGGTCAGTGAGAAGTTCAGGGACACTCCAACCCAACTTGTTGGGATCACTTACAATTTTGACCTGAAGGCAAACTTGCGGCTTCAAGCCCATCTGTAGTGCTAATTGGTTTAATCGCTGGGCTAATTTCAAACTATCTACTGAGTGAATCCAGTGAAATTGCTCTAAGGCTTTTTTGGCTTTATTGGCTTGCAAACGTCCAATGAAGTGCCAGGTAATACCTGTTAAATCTTGCAGTTGGGCCTGTTTGCTGGCTGCTTCTTGGACGCGGCTTTCGGCAAAATCTCGAATTCCAGCGGCATAGGCTGATCGCATTGCTGCTACAGACACCTGCTTGGTGACTGCAATCAGCTGGACTTCAGCCGGGAGGTGTTGGCGAACCGTGGCGATGCGCTCGGCTATGGAACTGGTCATTGGAAAGTACGTTGCAGAATTGTTTGCAGCTGATCGTACTCCTGGATTTGACCAGTGCGACGCAGCAGACGTAAGCGAGTTTCCAGCATCAGGCGAGCCTCGGAACGGCTAATTGGCTCAAATTTAAGACCTGTGGCTCCAGTTGTTACTAAAAAAAATAGGCGCTGGGCATAGAGGGTGGTGAACAGTTCCTGGTGTTGGTCAACAATACAGACTCTGAACAGCAAACCCCAAGTTGGATGATTTAAGTAAGTTTCTGAATTCATCAAATATTGACGCTACGAATGCCCATCCCCTTGGCGGGAGTCGCGAGATTATGGAGATAATAGCTTGATTTGAGAGCAAACGAAGAGCGCAGTGGCGATCGCATAATCTCCATCGTGACTCAAGCTTAGTTGCCACTGACCCTCGCCCCAACCTGCCACCAGCGCCGCCGCCCCTCGGTGTAGATAGACTGCTGGCGCACCACTGGGCTGGCGTCGAATCTCAATATCGGTGTAGCCGCAACCCCGCCACCCAGTCCCCAGTGCCTTGGAAACGGCTTCCTTAGCTGCCCAGCGCCCAGCCAGCTGGTTAATAGAAGGGCGACGGGTGGTGTCTTTATACCCGCAATCCTCTTGTTCAACTGGGGTGTACACGCGCTGCAAGAAGCGATCGCCAAAGCGCTCAATAGCCGCTTGAATCCGAGGAATATAAACAACATCCGTTCCCAGTCTAATCATTATAATTCAGGAGTCACTTCCCCAAAGCAGCCGCGCTGCCCAAAACGCCACCAAACTTGCCAACGCAATCCAGTCACCTGTTTTTAGACGCAACTGGTGCCACTGGACTCGATGGGCATTTGGACTAGTAAAACCCCGCACCATCATTGCATTAGCCATTTGATCTGCCCGCAACAATAGATTGGACAGTAGCCTCTGTGCTACCATCATCCATACTCTCACTCCTCCTTTCAAGCCCAACTTTTTCCAATTAATTGCCCGTGTCTGTACAGAGCGAACTAGATTCTGCACTTCTTCCAGAACCAGGGGAATAAACCGCAAGGACAGAGTTAAAGTCAGAGCAATTTCAGTAACTGGCCATTTTAGCCGTCGCAAGGGTCGCATTAAGCTCTCAATCCCAGCCGTAATTTCCTCTGGTGCGGTCGTAAGCAGGTACAGGTTGGAGCTGTAGATTAAGGTGAACAAGATAGTACTGACGCTCACCGCCACCTTTAGGGAGCGGCGAGTAACCTTGACTGGCCCCTGAGCAAACAGCACATAGCGGTAGTCGGTCGGTTGAGGTAGAGTTTTTTGGTTGGGTTCCGGTTGTCGGAAATAGGCTAGATCGTTCTCTGGGAGGCGGGGTTTATTTTTTACACCCAGTTCGTCAGGGGCGATCGCTGCCAGGAGTAGTACAAAAAACGAGAGCGTCAACAGCAAGCCCATTTGTTGACGCCATACCCGCACAGGAATGGCTGCTATTAAGGTCACAAGCATCAGCATTGCCACCAGCAGAACACGCCAGACGGAATTCGCCATAATTGGAGCTGCTAGAAAACTCAGCAACCACCCTAGCTTCACTCTGGGGTCGAGCTTGTGCAGCCAAGTTAGCGGTTGTTCAAGGTACAGCCCCAGTGGCAGCGATCGCAGTAAATCCATTAATTAAACGCGGGTGGCTCGATTAGGACTTCTAGTTTCTAGATCGCGGCCTTTTTTACTCCGCCACAACAAACGAATTGGGGTACCAGTGAAGCCCAGCTGTTGCCGGAATTGCCCCTCAATGTAGCGCCGATAGTTGTCGTTAAAGCGGTTAGCGTCATTGACAAACAGCGCTATTGTCGGCGGTTGGCTACTAACTTGGGTGCCGTAGTAAATTCTTCCCTGACGCCCTTGGCGACTGGTTGGCGGCGAATGCCGGGCAGTTGATTCTTCCAGCACTTCATTAATTACAGCTGTGGGCACCCGGCGTTTGTGTGCTGTCTCTGCGTTATTAACCAGCTCCAGAATCTTTTCCACTCGCTGACCAGTCTTCGCACTGACAAAAATGGTTTCCGCCCAATCGGTAAAATGTAGCCGTTCCTTGAGATGTTTTTCGTATTCGTAGATCGTGTAAGAGTCCTTTTCTACGGCATCCCACTTATTGACGACAAAAACGCAAGCCCGTCCTTCTTCCACAATCCGCCCAACTAATTTTTGGTCTTGCTCAGTGACTCCATCTTCTGCGTCTATTAGGAGCAAAACTACATCCGCCCGTCGAATTGCCTTGAATGCACGGTTAATCCCAAAAAATTCTGGACCGTACTCCACATTTTTCTTTTTGCGAATCCCAGCTGTGTCAATCAAACGGTATGTTTGCCCCTGCCGTTCAATCAGGGTATCAATGGCATCACGGGTGGTGCCGGAAATGGGGCTGACGATCGCACGATTTTCCCCCACAAAGGCGTTTAATAAGCTGGACTTGCCGACGTTGGGACGTCCGATGATAGCCACTTTAATTTCTTCTGCTGGGGAGATTTCCTCGATTGCTGGTAAGTAAGTAATCAGCTCGTCTAGCAACTCCCCTGTCCCACTGCCATGAATACCAGAAACTGGGAAGGGTTCGCCCAACCCCAATTCCCAAAACTGAGCCGCCTGAACTAGACCTTGTTCTGGGGATTCACATTTATTCACCGCTAGCAGGACGGGCACTGGTTGTTGTCGTAGCCAATCTGCGATCGCTTGATCAGATTCTGTTGGACCAGTCTGACCATCTACCACCAAAATTGCTCCACTCGCTTCTGAGAGCGCCAAAGCTGCTTGCTCGCGGATCAAGGGGAAAAATTCCGTGTCATCGTCAAACACCAAGCCCCCGGTATCGACCACCATAAACTCGCGATCTCGCCAGAAAGCTGCCGCGTAGGTGCGATCGCGCGTCACACCGGGTTGATCATATACTATCGCCGACTGCGCCGAGGCAAGACGATTAACGATGGTGGATTTGCCCACATTCGGGCGTCCGATAATTGCAACAATTGGCAGAGACATAATTGAAATGGCGCCAGCTTCGTCTTTTTATTGTAGCGACCTTTACTGCAGAGTCCGCCAACCCAGCTCATGCGCTCAGCTCAATGCAACCCCTTCTCTTCCACAGAGTATTATTACTTATTGATACTTATTCTGACTGACATGGCTGAATTTATAGCTTAACGTCTCTAAGTTAGGAGACTTCAGCTTTACCTGATTCAAAGCCTTTTTTCAAAAGTGATTCAGCAAAATGACACTACTACGCTACTAAATCGAGCGGAATCTGAGACGCTTATAGCCCAGGGTGGTGCCGTGGGGAAGCGTAATATATTTATAGTATAGATAGCAGCTTATGCTGCTACTTCAAGCGC
>CAXUIG010000050.1:0-10729 GCA_964250845.1 uncultured bacterium
CCTCTCCCCTGCCCCCTTGAGTACATACTCATCCTGAAAAATCTCCAGCCGAACAGCATTCAAACCTTTATATGTATTGATTAGGGATTGAGTACAAATATACCAGTCCCCTTTCCCATAAATACTCGTACCTTTGTCTAAAAATACCAGCACCCCTACCCAAAAGAAAAATGAATAGCGCTCAAATCAGGGTTGAGGGCTGGTGAGTACAACCTTAATCAATCCAATAAATCTGATCCACACCAGATCGACTGCCGTGGTGGGAGGCACCTGATATTAATAAGCAAGAAGAACAGCAGACGCTTGTTTCAACTACGGAATTCGAGCCTACAGCCCTTCGACCCTCCTAAGAGGTTAAATCTAATGTCCATCTATAGTACGGCTCATCTAGTACCAGGTCTATTTTCTCCCGATTACGCCCTTCAACGGACTCAGTTGAAGTTCTTACGCCATTAATCAGTTTTCGCTTCCGGGCTGCAACTTTTCTATAGAGTCAGCGTTACGAAATTGTGTAGTAGCCATTTCGAATTTATTTTCTTACCTAAATCCTGAATCTTAAATTCTCAGAAGGAGGATAGCCATGAAAATTGCCTTTACTACAGATGATATGGTTCACATTAATGCCCACTTCGGTGCGGCCAATAAAATTGCTGTTTACGATGTCACAACCGAAGGTTATGAATCACTAGAAACTTTAGAGTTCAATGGTGTATTTAAAGAAGATGGCAATGAAGACAAACTGGGCCCAAAAATTTCAGCCCTGTCTGATTGCAAGATTGTTTATGTTTTAGCGATCGGGGGCAGTGCAGCAGCCCGTTTAATTCGCCAGGGTATCACGCCAGTCAAAGCGAAATCTGAGGATGAAAAAATTACGTACATTCTCGCTAAGTTGGTGAAAACTCTCAAAGGTAATCCCCCACCTTGGCTACGTAAAGCCCTACAGGAAAAAGCACAGTTCTTTGACACCTTAGAGGAAGCAGCAACAATATGAGCGAAATAAATAGTGTTACCCCAACGGACAAAAAAAATTATTGAAAAAACCTTTTCTTGCAGGAGTTAGTGCGACAGATTCGAGCACAGGATTCATATGAAGCTCACCGAAATTTGACATTCTACAGCAGTGTAGCAGCCCGGATTGAACAGGAGACTGGTCAGCTGGAGCAGGTTGTTGTGGATCTGAGTCACGAATGATTGGGCTGGGCACTGGTCTTGTGCGATCGCCTGCTAGTCGTTGCCAGAACCTTACGGGATGCTCACCGCTTTGGATTTGAGTCGCTGGAAAAGTTAGCCAATGAGGGAGATGATTCAAACAGGAGTAGACCTGGCTAATCGCTATCCCGAAGTTGGCAAGCTGTGATCACAAGGGAGAAGTTTATGGCTCTATCAGGAAAAGCAGTCACATCTAATTCAAGAATTGATGAGCTAAAAACTCATATTAAACGCCTCAACAGCAAGGCAGGTCAACTTAAGATGGATTTGCATGATTTAGCGGAAGGTTTGCCAACTAATTATGAGCAATTAATGGAGGTTGCAAACCAAACATATGACGTTTATCGACAGCTTAGTGAACTCAAGCAACAGCTAAAAACATGGGAGCAATAACGAGAAACCGTGTTCTAATCACAAAACTTGATTTTGAATGAACTTCCGGGAGTAAAATATAGGCTGGAACCCAGCTAATCTTAAAAATTGAGCAAATTGTAGTAACAAAAATAGGTCTGTGTAAACAAGACCTATTTTAATGAGAAAAATTCTAACAGGAAAATTGACAATTTAAATCGATCATGCTCATTTTTATGCTGGTTTATTCTAACTGATTTAAAAAGTTTGCCAGAAGCAAACACTGTCTAAAAAAATGGTTTGGGATTGAAGAAATGTTTAGAGGCTCTAAGCGTTGTAGCTATAAAGTGGAGGGTAAAGTTGTTTCTGGTGAGCGGTTAATTACATTGATTTTGCTGATTGCGATCGCCTATATTAGTGCCGTAATTCAGGCAGGGGCGATTAAGCATGTGGGTGTGCAAAAATACGTTGCTAATGTGCAAGAACCGGGGCGGAGTGAGTGACGATGTAGCACCTTTGGCTCAGAGTTAGATTTTTTTTTAAATAACCGAACAAGTTTATGACTTTTCTCCAACTTTCTTAGGATTTTCCGCTGATGTTTACCGATTGTCAAAGTTGTTATGGGTAGATAAGCTTTTATCAAAGCCAGGCACACACCTGCTTTTCTCAGTCAATAAATAGAGGTAAAAGTTAGCTGCACTAGATTATGGCCTTGTCCAGACGTGGGGAAATTCACACCCTTCAATGAATGTCAGTCAGTCCTGTGGGAGATTCAGCAATTTTGTTAGTCAACTACGGAACACCTGTCAATTTACCTTTTGTTCGGCTTAAGTGAACCGTATTTCGTGTTAAACATAACATCTACCGAGTTGGAACGCTATCGTCGCCAGATCTTTCTCCCCGGTTTTGGTGAGGAAGCACAGCGGCGGCTCAAGTCCGTGACGGCGTTGGTGACGGGGGTGGGAGGTTTAGGCGGCACAGCAGCGCTTTACCTGGCAGTCGCAGGCATTGGGCGGCTAATCCTGGTAGGAGGTGGCGAACTCCGAATGGATGACATGAATCGCCAGATTCTCATGAGCCAAGATTGGGTGGGCAAGCCGAAGGTGTTCAAGGCGAAACAGACGCTAGAAAACATCAATCCGGATGTCCAGGTGGAAGCCATTTATGAAGACGTCACCCCGGAGAATATCGACTCTCTGGTGCAATCGGCGAATATTGCCCTCGACTGTGCCCACAACTTTACGGAGCGCGACTTGCTTAATAAAGCTTGTGTGCGCTGGCGCAAGCCCATGGTGGAAGCGGCTATAAACGGGATGGAGGCTTACCTGACTACGCTTGTCCCCGGTCTGACCGGGTGCCTGACCTGCCTGTTTCCGAAAAAGCCTGAATGGGATCGGCGCGGCTTTGCTATCCTGGGTGCGGTTTCTGGCACCCTGGCTTGTCTAACAGCATTGGAGGCAATCAAGCTGATCAGCGGGTTTGATAAGCCGCTCTTGTCGCAGTTGCTGACGATGGACTTGAGTCGCCTGGAATTCGCTAAACGCAGTACCTACCGGGACTCCACCTGTCCAGTCTGCGGCAACAATGCGCCGTGGAGACGCTTACAGAGATCAGTTTCTACGGGCAAGTTTGCTAGTAGCAGGACATAATCCTTCGCTCCTACCGACTTGCCCCCGATACAAATAATTGTTGCCAATCAGGAGAATTTTGTGACACTTACCCTGACAGAAAAAGCAGAATTTCGGCTTTCCGCCTTCGTGCAAAGCTCCACTCAAAATAGCAGTGCAGCGAGGACAGGCATCCGCGTCTCCGTTGTAGATGGGGGCTGCAGTGGATATCAGTATGCCCTAGATGTCACCAACACACCGCAGGCAGATGACCTGTTATTAGACCAGGGCAAACTACGGGTTTACGTCGATCCACAAAGTGCCCCGTTACTGGAAGGCGTGGTCATCGACTATGTCGAGGGCTTGCTGGAGAGCGGGTTTAAGTTCAGCAACCCCAATGCCACGGATACCTGTGGCTGTGGGCATTCCTTCAAAGCGGGGGACTGTACGCCTGAGGGAATACCGTGCACCTAAGACAATTCTGAATTCTTTTGAAAGCACACACCACTATTTTGGAGATTATTAACTATGGCTACTTACAAGGTTCGGTTACTCAACAAGAAGCACTCACTCGATACCACAATCGAAGTCGGTGATGATACCTATATTCTGGACGCGGCGGAAGAGCAGGACATTGACTTGCCATTCTCCTGTAAGGCAGGTTCTTGCTCTAGTTGTACCGGCAAGTTGGTTGAAGGTGAGGTTGATCAGTCCGACCAGAACTTCCTAGATGATGAGCAGATGGAAAAAGGATTTTTACTGCTTTGCGTTACCTATCCCAAGTCGGATTGCACCATTCGCACCCATCAGGAAGCCTATCTCGTCTAACATTGCTTGAAAATAGATTCTTGTTTCTTCCCTAAAGGGAGAGGGCTTTAAACCCATCTAGCGGGGCTAGATCCTTCACACTTCCCCTAGCCCCTAACCTCAAGGTTTTATGGCTTACAAAATTTCCAGCAGTTGTGTTGAATGTGACACCTGTCGCCCCCTTTGTCCTACGGGAGCCATCAGCATCGAGGACGGACATTATTGGATCAATTCTGCTGTTTGTAATAACTGCCAGGGTTACTACCCTGATCCTCAGTGTGTCGTCCAGTGCCCAATCAGTGTCCCCCAACCCGCTCAGGCAAAAAAAGGCAGATCCAGGATGGTAGATGCCAGACCTGCCACCACCTCCAACCTGTTCCGCAATGGCAAGAATACCCCCTTCGCCTCCGCCATCGTGATCTGGGAAGCTTGCAACCTTCTGGCGCAGTGCCAATCCCTTCCCTGGAAAGAAGAGGAGGGAAAGCTCTCTTACCAGCGAATAGTCAATCAAGGTCGGGGACTGATCACTTTCACGATCGCGGATAGACTCGACCAAGATCCTGTCGCCCTTACCGAAACCAAGGTGATCGCTGCAATCAGGGCACTAGATATCCGAGCCGCCTGCATGCACCTGATCTACGCAGCCCATGCTACAGAATTAGACAAGCCTTGGGAGCAGGAATTTACGATCAATGATCGGCAAATTGAAGAATATTTAGGGTTGGAGAAACGCAAAGACCTGAGCAAAGCAGCCAAGCTGACATTGATCAAAGAAATTGCTCAGCAACCTTGCCTGATTAAAACTTTCATAGACTGGCCCCAACAAGGCCTGATTAATCCATTCTTGGTTGAGAACAGCCGCCTGTGGCACCTACTGGAAGTTCAGCACCACTTCCAGTCAGACGAGATGGGGTGCAAACATCTGGTGGGTCTGACCTTCAAAGTCAGGGCGGGCATTTGGGCAAAAAATTTCTTAAATAAGCTTGGGTGTAAGCAGCGAAAAGCTTTCTACCAGTACGGCAATCTGCCCAAATCTCTGTTGGGCGCAGTGATGAGCATCTGGCAGCAACATGAAGGAGCGGCTCGCATGATGCTATGGTTGCTGTTTAAAACCAGAATTGGCAAAGAGCAACGAATCACAGTGCCGACTTTAATGGGGGTCGCCTACGGCGAGGAGAAAGTCACCCAGGCAGCATCACTTCGGGAGGAACGGAAGCGACTGCTGCGGAAGTTTGAAAGCGACCTAGAAGTTCTCAACCATTATGGACTCAAACCCGTATTCGACCCGGTTACTTATCCACGAGAGATTCAGCCATTGTGGGCAAAGCTAGTGGATCTGCCAGAAGATGCAGAGGCAGCGCTGGAATTCTGGATGAATGATGGCAGTGGCAAAACGCGGTTGACTGACTCGAGCCCTCGTGGCAAGTGGAATCTGTTAATGAATGGGCGCATTTTGTGGTTTAATCTGCCGCCAGAATGGGAGCAGCCCCAGGCTGTGTTTGAGAAAAACAAGCAGCGACCAACGAAGACAAAAAACAAGTCAAAGACACAGCCAATACTTTCTGGTGAGCAAATTACGGCGGCGAGAAAAGGTCTCCAGCTGAGCCAGAGAGAGGTGGCTCAGAAGACGGGTAAGAGCCAGAGCTGGATTCGGGATATAGAAAATGATCGCTTTCGAGCTAAGGCACAAGACCAGATGCTGTTGCGTCGGGTGTTGGGGTTGGTGTGAGCTTTCAGCCCATTGTCTGCGTTCAGCCACTTTGAGCAGACTTAAACCTTTGCTGCCAAGGGTTTCCGACTCGTTTCCTTGTTCCCTACTCAGGAGCCTGCTCCCATAGTCTTCCTGATTATCAACGGAAAATTTACAGGTTCGATTTTATTGCATCCTTCAATGGTTTCGTTACACGTATAGACATTATGTCTATTGTATTTTACAATTAGGGTAAAGCGTTCGAATGGGACGATGAGAAGAACACGAGCAACCAAGCGAAGCACGGCGTGAGCTTCGAGGTGGCATGTGAAGTTTTTGAAGGGCCGTGGATCTCGAAAATCGATGATCGGAAGGACTAAGGCGAGATTCGCCAGTGCGCTCTGGGATATCTCGAAGGGTTCGTTCTTTTTGTCGTGTACACGATACGGGACGAGCGGATACGAATCATCTCGGCGCGGCTCGCAAGTAAGGAAGAACGGGAGGTACTGAATGGCTTTATCGAGACAGGAAACACTCAAGATCCTTGGCGCAATGAAGGATGAGGACATCGACTTCTCGGATGCTCCGAAAACCGACGCCGAGTTTTGGAAAGGAGCGGAAATTCACGTTCCTTCGCCGAAAGTGGCGGTGAACCTGCGCATCGATGCGGATGTCGTCGAGTGGTTCAAGGCACGGCAAGCGCGGGGCTATCAGACGCTCATGAATTTTGTGTTGAGGAGCTATATGCAGCACCATCGGGATGCAGCCGAATCGCCTGAGGGACACAAGTAGCGTAGATAAATCACTTTGAACTCAGGTTTTCTAGCAGTGCCGCGATCGCTTCGGGTTTCATTCCGCTCAGGCGCTTGTTACCTGGCTTTAGAACCATGTTGGGCGCAGAAGAGCAGTGTTTCATGCAGCCGGTTGGCTCGATTACCACCCGGTCTTGCAGACCGTGAGCACGCAAAGCCGCCTCTAGTTCTTGCAATTGTCGCTTTCCACCCTTCTTGAGGCAACCCGACTTTTGGCAGACCAGAATCTTTGCTTTTGGGCTAACAGATAAAACCTTTGCCGAGGGGTGAGGAAGAGGGCATGAAGGATAAGACGCTTCGCTTTCAGGCAAGCAAGCTACATCCTTTTTAAGATGATAAGCTTTCAGTTTTAGTTCCCCTGTCTGCTGATCTAGCTTCTTTTCCCCAGAAATCTGAATTGAGTCCCAGGGGCGTAAGACCAGGGTCGGACTCTGTTCCACTAAAGAGGCTAGCGCCTGCTTAGAAAGCTTAATTTGCAATTCATAGTCTGCCACCGCAATTCGCAGGTGTTTGAGTTTGCCACGCTCCATGACAAACTCCAGGAACTGTCCCTCTAGGCTGAATTGTGAGCGTTGATAGTCTCGAGAATTGTCCATAACATTATGCCTCATGGCGGGGTTGTCCTACGCGCTGCGTCAGTGTGGGGGTTTGCTAGTGCATTAAAAGTTTACGAGAGTCGCTTAGCCTCTACAGTCTGGGGTAACCGCATCGGTTCCTCCATAGAGGGAATTGCCAGTTCCCAACCGTTCGCTAGAGTGAAAATCTTTCCCTGCTCCGCATCTGTTTCCTTGACGACTTCTTCCTCCAGGTCTTTCTTGGCAACGTAAGCCACTAGATTCCCGGCAGCATTGCGATTCAGCATGACTTTCATTTGATCTTCCTCAACGAGTTCTAGTTCTGTTTTGCGGCAACCCACGACATAGCCCGTTGGCAAGAAATGCACCGCGTAGATGTAAAAACTTTGCAGGAACGTGCCAATGGTGGCGACATAGCCGACATCGCCTTTCTTCGCCAGGGTTGCGCCGATTTCCTGCCCCGGAAAAGTGCCATCGTTGCGGATTAGCTTGCGAACCCTTACCTTTTCACCGATCTCAAACACGGGCGCCAGGTTTAACTCCAATTCATCCTCATCTGGCT
The DNA here is from genome assembly GCA_964250845.1 of uncultured bacterium. Classification (GTDB taxonomy): domain Bacteria; phylum Cyanobacteriota; class Cyanobacteriia; order Cyanobacteriales; family Chroococcidiopsidaceae; genus CAXUIG01. The sequence continues at coordinate 7,614 of CAXUIG010000050.1, forward strand.
GCATAGGCTATCCTCCTGTTAAGTAATAAACTCAGCATTTCTTTTCTGGGTTTAAATCAGACTCATAGTGCCACGCCTGCGGTCTGGAGCTTACGCACTTGAAGCTGTTTAGACAATTGCTGGGAATAAGCATCAAACCACTGACGCCAGTAATCAGGCTGCTCTGCCTGATTTAGCTGCGACAACAGGCGGTTGTATGTGACAAACCACGTATCCCAGTAATCAGTAGAGGTATTCAGAGGAATACAGCCGTTATTAGTGGGACAGGCTGCCACACACTGGGGCACAGTATGATAACCAACGCAGTTGTTACAGAGGCTGGGGTCAATCGAATAGTTCCCGGCAACTTGCTTGATTGCGCCGGTGGGACATACAAAGTCACATAGATGGCAGGAAATACATTTGCTGGTAATTGTGTAAGCCAACGCTACACTCCTTGCAGATTTTGCCTATATTGCTCGTAAAAATCACAGGTAACTTTTTCGATGACTTCGGATTGAAGTTCGAGGATTCAGATAACTGGGGCCGACGCCGTGGTTAACGCGATCGCTCACGTTGCTCCACTTACCTGGAACCAAGAGCTAGAATTGCCTTGTGTCGGTAGGTTAAGTGTCTGCTGGCGTTATTAGGTTTATATCAGCCGGACTCAAACCGGGCATTGCACCTGAACTCGATTCAGATTTATTGGAATAATTAAGGTTGTACTCAAAGCCTTAAACCCTGAGCAGATGGTAATTAAAAAAAAGATCTGGGGTAGGGGTGCTAGTATTTTGCGCCAGGGGTACAAGTATTTAAGGGGCAGGGGAACAGGTATTTTTGTACTCAAGCTCAACCCCAATTCTAGACTGAGTTTGAGGGCATTTCCCCCAATTTTTTTTTGGTTCAACCCTGTACTCAAAACTTCCCTGCTCCCCTGCTCCCCATGAGTACATACTCATTCTGAACGAATCTCTAGCCAAACAGCATTCAAACCTTTATATCTATTGCATTGGGGATTGAGTACAAAAATACGAGCCCCCCTGCCCATAAATACTCGTCCCTTTGTCAAAAAATACTAGCACCCCTACCCCCAAAAAAAATTGAATGCCGCTCAAATCAGGGTTGAGGGCTGCTGAGTACAACCTTAATAAATCCAATCAATTTGATCCACGACCAGATCACTCCCTTAGCCAGAGGTATCTGATATTAATTAGCAAGAAGAACAGCACACGCTTGTTTCAACCACAAAATTCGATGCTACAGCCCTTCGACCTCTTCCGGACTCCCAAAACCTGCACTTTACCCGATTCAGCCAATGCCTCTGTGGTGAAAACGCTGCTTTCGAGTACGGGCGGCTTTCCAGCCGAGGCAGGACTCGCAACGAAAGAATATACCCTTCCCAAGCCAAATCCACTCGCTCCCTGGTTGCAGTCACTGCTGAGTGATTTTCGCATTATCTTTGAGCGGGACCCGGCAGCAAGCAACTGGTTGGAGGTGCTGTGCTGCTACCCAGGCTTGCATGCACTATTCTTGCATCGCATTGCCCACTGGCTGTATAAGCGCCGGGTTGGTTTTATGCCCCGCTTGATTTCTCACCTCGCCAGGTTTTTGACGGGAATTGAAATTCACCCAGGTGCGGTAATAGGTTCGGGTGTGTTTATTGACCACGGCATGGGCGTTGTAATTGGTGAAACTGCCGTAGTGGGAGACTACACGCTGATTTACCAGGGTGCTACCCTCGGCGGGACTGGGAAACAAACCGGCAAGCGCCATCCCACGCTGGGAAAAAATGTCGTGGTGGGTGCGGGAGCGAAGGTACTGGGCAATATTCAAATTGGGGATCACGTCCGCATTGGTGCTGGCTCGATTGTGCTGCGGAATGTACCTGACTATAGCACCGTAGTTGGCGTGCCTGGTCGTATTATTTGCAACTCTAGTGAGCGAGTCTGTCCACTAGAACACGGACAGTTTCCTGATGCGGAAGCTGCTGTTATTAGCGGTTTGCAAGAGCGTATTCAGCGCCTGGAACAACAACTGGAAACATTAAAGCTTTCTCATGGTAAAAACGATGTTTAAATCTTCTAGTTCTAATGCTTTAGTCGGTCAAGTTGTGAAGGTTCCCCGGAGTGATCGCTGGCAAATCTATCACCGCCTGCAAGAGTTGATGATTCCCTGTTCGTGTCCAGATGATGGTTCTCTGCGAGTGGAAGCTAATACTGGCATCGCTGCGATTCTCATTCGCAGCACTGTGCAGCAATTTGTTGCCTCTCGCCAAGAGTTAGTGGACTGGCTAGAACGGTGCTGGGATTCGGAAGTTGTCTGAAAAAAACATAGTCACTGAAATACAAGGAGAATTACAATGACCCAAACAATATTACGGCCTTTTGGGCAAGTACAAGCCAACCCAATTGGCTTGCCACAGGAAGTTACTGTTCCCGTTTGTGAAGGCTTGAATCTTGCCCTTGCAAGTTTTGAAGCTCTCTACCTGCAATATCAAAAACACCATTTTGTGGTGGAAGGATCAGAGTTTTACTCACTGCATGAGTTTTTTCAAGAAAGCTACTCAGCTGTTCGGGAGCACGTCCACGAGTTGGGAGAGCGCTTGAATGGCTTAGGCGGCACGCCAGCGGCTAGCTTTACTAAATTGGCAGAATTGTGTTGCTTCACCCCGGAACCAGAAGATATTTTTGCTGCCCGCAAAATGGTGGAACACGATCTCCAAGCTGAGCAGGAAGTGCTTAACTTGATTCGTCGTCAAGCGTCTCAAGCCGAGAGTGTTGGCGATCGCTCGACGCGCTATTTGTACGAGCAAATTTTGTTGCAGACTGAAGACCGTGCCTTCCATCTAACTCACTTCTTAGAGTCAGATAGCCTGACTTTGGCTTTTGTCCGTTCTAATACTTAAAGTCTACTAACAAAACTCCTTCGGCGCGAGTGTAGGGTGTATAATATAGGATTGCCCATACGCACACCCGTGCTAAGGGCATAGTTATTCAGCAAACGAATGAATAAAGAGGCTCTCTTAGGCTCCAGGGGAAAGAGTTGCGCTGCCACTGTTTAATACCCCCAACAATAAAGCCGGAAGTCGCCAGTATACTGGCGACGTAAGGCGTTTTTAAAAACGCTATAAAAATAAA
>CAXUIG010000050.1:10739-31290 GCA_964250845.1 uncultured bacterium
AACGGGTGCCGCTCACATTTTTAAACACCACCAAAAAAAACCCCGCTTGGCGCATTTAGAGGGCCCACTTCCGGCTTTATTCAACCCGCTATACAAATACCCAAGCCGTTGAGTCAATGTTTCAACCTTATGACACAATGTTAAGAAATGTAAATAGCGTTAATATTAGTAGGTAGGTTAGTAATTTGTTTTTCATTCATGCTTAACCCCAACCTGCCTGAGGCTGAGTTGCTCAAAACGGTATTGCAACCGCTGTTAGAAGATTTTAAGTATTGGTTTGCGCGATCGCGCTCCCTACTGGAAACCGAGCGAATTTCCTTTTTAGGCACTCAACAGCAGTCTGCCTTACTTGATCGAGTCCGGCAGGCGCAGCAGGAAGTCAGCACTGCTCAGATGCTGTTTCAGGCTACTGGGGGTCAAGTGGGCATCGATATGGCAGCGCTAATGCCGTGGCAGGAACTGGTGACGGAATGTTGGAAGGTAGGAATGAGATTCCGCTCTGAGCAGTCCAGATTTAGGCAGGAACAGGGAATGTAGAAGTAACGGATGTTGGTAGCTTAAGCTGCCGTTACTGATTGACTTTTTGACAAATTGAAGCGTGCGCGAAAAACTTTTTAAATAGCCTGGCCTGGAGAACAACGTTATGTTACAAATACTTTACATCCTTGCTTTTACCACTCTTGCATTTATAGCCGTCTGTAACTTGATGCGGAACTTGTTGATGTTTAGTCTGGAGCGAGATCGGACTTATCCATCGCCGCGATCGCCGATGGCAAACAGAGGCAATTTCCCCTCACTCTCGTATCAAACCCAGTCGGTGCCGCATCCGGAGTTATTGGATACCGCAGGCAACCTGATCAAAGAGCCGCTTTTAGTCATGCGCTCGATCAGCGTCGAAGAAGCCCGCGCACAATTGGATGCCCTTTACGAAGCTTCCCCCGGCTACAAGGGTGAAACCCAGGACGAAGGCTAAATCAACAACTACCCCGCCTAAATCACAGATTTAGACGGGGATTGGAAGAAGCTATTCTTACAAGCTCAAGAGTTACTCGTCTGGGAATCCTCTTTAGTAACACTTTTGTCAGTTAACCAGATTATATGGGGCAAGAGTGTAGCACTTGTTTAGACAAATCCTCGCACAAGCCTGACATCCAATACAGTACTCTGGGTTGACGATAGTCATCACCTTGCGCTCAATTGCCTCATTTTCTTGATTATCCACAAATTCTCCCTCTTTGTTGAGTGCTCTGAGCCGCAGCAGATCGCGACTACATGCTTTTAAGCATCTGCCGCAGCCGCTGCATTTGTCTTGGTTGATTTTTTGAATGAATCGGGGAATCCAAGTCTTACCCCCAAGAGTCATGCCTGTTAGTAGTGCCATGAGAGCATCTCCTTCTAATACTGCCTGAACCTAGGCTCTAGATGATTTTTTTTATATCAGCCGTCATAAAACAGAGCAGTGAATCTGATCGGATCAGAATAATTAGAATAATTGAGGCTGTACTCAAACCTTTTAACCCCGACCTGATGGGTATCCAAAAAATTTTTAGGGTAGAGGCACTATGATTTTTGGCCTATGGTACAAGTATTTACGAGGTCAGGCTCTGGTACTTGTGTACTCAATCACCAACCAAATCTAGCTAACCAGCTATCGTGCTGCTTGTCCAGGATGCAGCGATTGTATGAGATGCGATCGCTGCATATCCAGTTTAGCAATCCTAAAGTGGCCACACATGGGGCTGACCACCATTGTACGGTAAGTGAGTAGAGTAGGATTAAAAATCCTATATCACAAAATATAAAAATACTCAAGGTGCGGATAGCAATAATTAGGTATACCGGAAAACCGAAGGAAAAATTTTATGACAGCAACAAATCAAAGGCTTTGGACAGTTCACGAATACTACTGGATGGAAGAATTGGGCATTCTTAGCCCGGAAGAACGAACTGAACTCGTAAATGGAGAGGTCATGTTAATGGCAGCAAAAAGACCAGCACATTCTGCCATTACCAAGCGTGCTACGGACTACCTGAGAAAGTTGCTCTCAGGAATTGCTGACATTAGAATTCAGGAGCCGATTCACCTATCCGATAATTCAGAACCAGAACCGGACATTGCGGTTGTACAAATTGATGAGCGCGACTACGTTGACCATCATCCCGTCCCTTCTGAAATCTTTTTGGTGATTGAGGTGGCTGACACTACACTGAACTATGACCGTAAAAAAAAGGCATCTGCATACGCCAAGGCTTCTATCGCTGATTACTGGGTAGTGGATGTCAAAGCAGAACAAGTCTACATCTTTCGAGATTCAGAGCCAATCACTGGCGTTTACACCCAAAAAAGCATTTTGGACTCTAGCAACACTGTTCGACTGCTCGCCTTTGCTGAAGTCGAAGTAGAGCTTGGGCGGTTTTTTCCTTAAGGGTCTCACACTCCCTGTCTTTGCGGTCATCATGGCCCCCTAGAAAGCTACGCGAGGAAGGGGAATGAGCGGCGGTTGACGTTCAAATAAAAAAACATTATCCCGTTCATAGGTAATTTGAAATGGTGTTTGTTTCAGTCGATAAAACAAGCTCTTAACAGATTTATGAGGAGCATCCCCACCAGGATGACTCACGTTAAGTAGAATATACTTTACTTGGCTGAAGTCTATCGAATCTAAATCCTTAATAACTAGCTTGACTACCGGGCGGTGGGTTAGATGCGGGGCAATGGCATCAGTCGTCAAAACCCCCTCCTGAGTGCGAATGTGATCAATTGCTTCTCGACTGGCTTGCCAGTTATCAAGTGAACTTAGATATTTCGACCAAAAGAAGTTATACTTTGCCAGTGCCAAAAAAGCGACTAACGCCCACAGGATGATTAAGCGTCGGCTGCGTAACCATCCACCACCAGCCGCTAGGTTGGCAATCACTGCCAATAACAAAAAAGGCAGGATTGGCACGGAATACTGGTGGATCAAATCTTTTTGAGGGCGATAATCTGTAATTAGGTTTAAAAATAAGGTGGGAATTGCGCCCAATAAAGGCGTTAAATACCGAGGCGATAGTCCCCAAATTACAGGAGATACTAGCAGCAGCAGATAACCAAAGTTAACTGGGGTGAAAATTCGGCTTAAGACTATTTCTGGCTGAAGGAGTAAATTTTTTACAATCTCTAGTAAGGAATTGCCCAGATAGGTGTAACGTCCTACTGCTGTGGGCTGGTTAACACCAAAAGTGGGAAGAATCACCTGAGTAGCAATTAAGAACCAAGCTACACCAGCACTTAGGGCAATTGCACCGTATGAGCGCCGTTTTTCAAACACAAGTAGCCAGAGCCCCATCGCTGCAACTGTTAGGGATAAGACTGCCTTACACCCTAAAGTTACGATAATGCATAAACAAAACCATCCGATTCGACCCAGCCTTGCTGCTAAAACGGCTGACAAAATTGCTGGTAAAGCTATGACTTCTGGGTGAAAATCAAACAGATTAACATTAAAAACTAGCGGGTATAGCAAGTAGACAGCTGCCATGGCTACTGCCTGTGCTTTGTTTAACCCCGCCTCGTTAGCAAGATAAAATGTAGGCATTGCCCCCAAAGCCAAGGCAACAGCTTGCACCGCGAATAACCAGTGAACATCTGGGACAATTTTGTAAAGTAAAGCCAGGATATAAAGAAGATAGGCAGCATGATCGGCAAGAATGTGAATACTATTGAAAACAACAAAAGGTCGCTGTCCCTGGCTAATTAAGTAAAGGGCATTGTCAAAAAAGCCTAGATCAAAAGCTCCAGATTGAAACAAGGCATGTCGGAAACTGCTACAGGCAAAAAATATTAAGATGGCGATACCAACCATCCAGCTTACAGGACTAACTTTGGATTTTTTTTTCCCGCTCACTTTTTAGCTTAAAATGATTTAATTAATTGAATCGAGTCAAGTGTAAGCCAGAGCTTGCCGCATCTAGCCTCTAGAGAAAAATCCTGGTGACTAGGCTGAGCCTAGTCACCGCATTTTAGAGGCTCTGCCTCAATAGTAGACATCACTTGTCCGGAGTGCATCAGGTCGGTCGTCTTCAATCGTAGAGGAGGCAGAGCCTCGCCACCTGCATTCCCAGGTAGAACCTGGGAACGAGGACGAGGAACGAGCACAATGAGGAACGAGCACAACTTTTCACCAAGTTTTTTCTTTAGAAACTAGATGCGGCAAGCCCTAAGGTGGAAGCTAATGTTCAAAAAAGACACCCACACCCCGTTTTCGGTCAAACTAAGGAGCTATCCTGGCTCGCAACGGGTATGGTCGAGGCCAACAACTCGGTCTGATTGAGTGTTGCTAGTAGGTCACCCCAACGCACCCCTGACAAGCTTTCACGGACGACGTGAGCCGCACCAACTCGCTCTACCGGGCCTAGCCCGACAACCCACATCCCTGCTGCTAATGCTGCTTCCACACCAGCGGCAGCGTCTTCCACTACCAGACATTGTGCTGGCTCGAGCCCTAGTTGCTTTGCCGCGTGCAGGAACACGTCAGGAGCTGGTTTAGGCCGCTCCACACTGTAACCATCGGCGATCGCCTCCACCTGGTCAGCAATGCCCAAGCGTTGGATCACGGTTCGGGCATTTTTACTGGATGAACCGATGGCAACTTTGACACCAGCGCCCCGTAGCTCATCCAACAACGCCCCTGCCCCTGGCAGCAAGTCAGCTGAGGTGAGACTCTGGATGAATTTCTCATAATAGCTGTTCTTGCGCGCCATCATCTCCTGGAGTTCCGCTTCCGTCAGCTGCCGCTCTCCTAGCAGTAAAAGCAGCGAATCCCGGCGTGACAAACCCCGCAACCTCTCATTGGCAAGACGATCAAAAGGAATACCTTGTTCATCAGCCAGCTGCTTCCAGCCCCGGTAGTGAAATTCGGACGTATCCGTAAGTACGCCATCCAGGTCGAAGATTACCCCCCTAATCGAGAGTGTACAGGAGTGATCTGGTTTTACTGGTGAGTAAGTCATACCAGAAGCCAAAAGTCCTAATTCTTCAGTTCTGTTCTCAGGCTTAGTCACTTTCACCTCAGTCCTTGATATATCAAACTCGTACCACTGGTGACGCCAATTTAGCCTGAACTGCAGGCGTGTCCAGCTCGGTGGCAGGTGTGGGGTATCCACGATTGGTCCCGTTTCCCCAATCCGCACACCAGCAAAACCGAAGACCACCGCCTGCCACACTCCACCAGTGGAAGCAGCGTGAATTCCTTCGCTGGCGTTGCCCCGCACGTCTTTAAGGTCTACTAGCGCCGCCCGCATAAAATGCTCATATGCCTCTGTGCTCAAGCCCAAATCGCAAGCCAGGATAGCGTGGATGGCTGGCCCCAGCGAGGAGCCTTTGGTATGGTCAGTGCGAGGAGTGTAATAGTCCCAGTTGGTTCGGAGGAGTTGTCGATAATCGCTACTGGTTTGACGTGTGTTCAAGGCCGATTCCCGCAGCAGGTAGAGCAGCATCAACACATCCGGTTGCTTCAGCACCTGCCTTTGGTTGGCTCCTTCAATGCCTAGAATAGCTTGCATAGACTGGGTGCGTTCCGAGTACTCAGCCCAGTTGACGTCTTCCAGGTCAAAGAAGCCCTCAAACTGCTCAATCAGACCCGTTTCGGGATTGTGAAGCACAAGCATGTGGCGGACAATATCAGCCCAATGCTGTAACCGCTTTGAGGTCAGGTTGAGTTTAAGCTCCAGGATTGCTGAGTGTGAGGGATTATAGTCGCGCAACCAGTCGAGCACCGCAAGAGCTGTCTCGAGTTGCCACTGAACCATCCGGTTGGTGAAGGCGTTGTTGTTGACGCGTTCGTGGTTCTCATCCGGCCCAATCACGTCACGGATTTCATAACAGTGCAAAAGAGCATTCCACTCGACGCGGCTGCCCCAAAAAACCGCTGTGTCCAGGATAATCTCAGCCCCAAACAGTTGCATCCACTCCGAATCACCCGTTGCCTGCCAGTAGTGCCAGACCGCATAAGCGACGTCAGTGTTGATATGCACTTCAATATCGCCGCACCAGATGCGGACGAGCTCGCCATCCGGGCCAGAAACCCAACGGGGAGTGACTTCGTCGCCGGTGCTGGCACTCTCCCAAGCGAACATCGCCCCCTCATAGCCAGCTTCGTGCGCCTTGCGCCTTGCGCCCTCTAAGGTATGGTAGCGGTAGGATAGCAAGTTGCGCGCCACTAAAGGTTGAGTAAAGGTGAGGAAGGGAACAATAAAGATTTCTGTGTCCCAAAAGACGTGACCTCGGTAAGCAAACCCCGAGAGGGTTTTGGCTGGGATGCTGACTCGGTCGTCATGACGTGGCGCGGCAGCTAGCAGTTGAAACAGGTTGTATCGAACAGCTAGCTGGGCGGTGGGATCGCCTGAAATCACGACATCGCAGTCCCGCCACAACTCATCCCACACAGCTCCGTGAGCTGCCAGCAGCATTGGGTATTTGGGTAAACTCAAAAGTCGTTCCAGCGCTGCAACACCTGGCGCACTCACATCCCGTGAGGTAAAGACACTCACCACCTTTTCTAGCGTCACCGTCTGTCCGGGCTGGGCAAGGAATGTCGTCGTTAGAGTCGGATTACCTCTTTCTCTACCCGTCGCCCTTACTACGGCGTCTTTCTCTGAGCACGTCAGCTGCGTTGCCATCCCCAGTTCAAGGCCGGAGCTAGAGCAGCGCAGGTGCAACCAAACGCGCGCAGCGTCACTGCCCTGATTCAACCATTCCCAGTGCCTCACACCATGGTTATCTGGGTAGCCGTTGAGGCTAGCCTCCACCGAAATCGCACCCGAAAAATCCACAGGTGTGACCTGGCAACGTAGCACCAGCACATGCTCATCTGCCATGCTGATCATCCGCTCGAAGTGGAGGTGGACAGTGTGACCAAGAGGGCTGCGCCATAGCACATCGCGGCTCAATAAACCCCAGCGCAGGTCTAGCTGACGCTGATAGTCTAGTACCTTACCCTCGTCAAGCCTAAAGCGATCGCCCGCCACCACGATCACCAGTGACAGCCAATCAGGGCAGTTGACTAGTTCGGTGTGCATCACGGCAACATCGTCGTACACGCCGTGGATGAAAGTAGCAGGTGTTGCACCTTCATAGTCTTCTTCGAAGCTGCCGCGCGTACCCAAGTAGCCGTTGCCTAGAGTAAAAACCGTTTCAGAGTGATGCAGTTGCGAAGGGTCAAACTGGGTTTCAATGACGGTCCAACCGATTTGGTCCATAACAAGCCTATCTGACTAAAAGTATAAGACGCTACATTTTTTCCTGTTTCTAGCATCCCCCTGGGGAGATAAATTTTCGGAACAGATACGAGAAACGATCAAAAACGATACAAAAGGCAACAAAAAGCAAAGTAACAATGGAAACCAGCCTTTTGGTGTCAACTCAGTTCAAGCTTCAATCACAACCCGGAGGTTGCCCCGTTTTTTGGCAACGCGGCAGGCAGTGGTATTTCCAGAACGCTCAAATTCAAGATCGAGTAGGGTGGGGCCGACTCGCAAGTTATGCAGCGAGAGCCGATTGATTGATTCTGGCAAGGCAGGGTCGATAATCCGCAAGCAGTTATTGGGAGCATCGGGCACTAGATTGACCATCATTTGCAGCAGATGAAAGATACTGCCGGTAGCCCAAGCTTGAGGGGTGCAGGCAACGGGATACTGCACAGGTGCCCCATTACCGTTGCGCTCGTAGCCGCAAAACAGTTCTGGGGGTCGCTGATACGGCTGCTCGAATGTCATATCAAGCAATCCTTGGAAGACTTCTAAAGCTTGATCAACCAGCCCTAGCGATCGCAAACCCATCGCAATCAGCGAGTTGTCGTGGGGCCAAACAGAACCAATGTGATAGCCCATCGGATTGTAAGCCGGTGACAAACTACTGAGTGTGCGAATACCCCAACCATTGAACATGTCCGGTGCCCGTAGCCGCTCAGCTACACTGTAGGCTTTCTCAGGTGTGAGAATGCCCAGATGCAGACAATGACCTGGATTCGACGTAATACTGTCTACACGGTTGCCCTCCCCATCCAGAGCTAGGGCACAGTAATCCTGATCTTCCATCCAAAAGTCTCGACTGAAACGGGCTTTGAGGCTTCTTGCCTCTTCAAGCCACCGATCTGCCAGGTCAATTCGCTTCTTCATCCGCGCTATTTCTGCAAGCCGCACTTTTGCCGCATAGACATAAGCTTGCACTTCACACAGGGTAATCGGCCCCGTCGCTAGCTGTCCCTTACGGTTAACTATACAGTCGCCAGAGTCTTTCCACCCCTGGTTAGCTAGACCGCGCCGAGATTTACGGATGTAGCCCAGGTAGCCAGTTGGTTTGGAGTTGCGGTCAATCCAATCCATCGCCGCCAGAGCATTCGGCCACAGTAGCTCTAGGGTTTCCTGGTCATAAGTCCAGGCGTAGTATTCAGCGTAGAGCATGAGCCACAGAGGGGTGGCATCAATCGTGCCGTAGTAAGGCGTATGGGGAATTTCACGACAACGCGCCATTTCGCCTAGCCGCAGCTCGTGCAAAATCTTGCCCGGTTCCTCTTCGCGCCACTCATCCTCGGTTTTGCCTTGGTAAGCAGCTAGTAGGGTCAGTGTTTCACGAGCGATCGCCGGGTTCAGCATCAACGTTTGCGAAGCCGTAATCAGCGCGTCGCGCCCAAACAACGCTGAAAACCACGGCACTCCTGCTGACACCGTTTTGCGCTTGCCAAAAGACTGGCGCAACAAATAGAGGTCTTGCTCGCCTCGCTCAATCACTCGATTAAAGGTGGCTTTGTCCGAGCGAATCTGGGTAATCTGTTGACACCAATGTTGCTCTTCCGACGACTCAGCCGCTCTAGCCTGCACTAAGGTAACAGGGGCATGGACGACTGAGGTGGATTGGTTGTTTGTCGACATCTTGAGCCGGTAGCCCAACTTCTGAGTTTCATGGGAACCCAGCTCTAGCTGCCAAACTGCCGTGTAACCTTTAAAACAGTCCGGCTTGCGATGCTGAAACTCTATCCAAGATTCCATCAACGAGCCATCCAGACCCTGATAGGCGAGTGCTAACTCCTCAGTTGCTCGTTCCGGCGGCGTTTCTTCCCGGACAAGGCGTAAGAGTTTGCCCCGTTTCTCCCGGTTAAAGCCTCGGATTTCAAATAAATCCACAAAATCCGCATTAAAGCTAAGACTCAGTTCAACGCTGATCGAACTCGTACTGTAGTTAGAAACTTCCAGGTCTTCAAACAGCGCCCCATTTACGACAATTTCCCGCCGAATGCCCAGAGTATCAGGCCGCAGGCGATCTTCAATCGTGGGATTCGTACACAAAATTGAGAGTAAAAAACCCCTCTCAGCCGTACTACTAAGTAGCACAGGCGATCGCCCTTCAATCTGCAACTCAAGGCGACTCAGAAACCGCGTATCACCGCAAAACAGCCCCATACTCGCTGTCCGGTCATCCACTAGACAGCCAGAAATGTTCCCTAGCGTGTCTGTTACCAAAAACACATCGTCATTTTTAATTGTAAGTGTCGGCTGGGACCGTTCACTCAAAACACAAGGCCACTCTGGGATGGGTAAGTCTTCCGCAGGAACAAATGTTTTTCCGTCCAGCTCAATTTTATCCGGTGTCATCAGCATTTCCGGTGTCATTCCAAAGATTTCCGCTTCAAGATTAGTTTTCTAGTCGCCTTCTTCGGGCGTCCACAGCACCTAGTGTGTCAACGCACCGTTCAAGCCAACATATTTACACGAAGCACTTAAAACTTGCAGGGGTAAACCTTAAAAGCTTTTGAGCCAAATATAGACTGAAAAATCTACAAATTTATTCATGGCAAAAATTTTACCAATTTACCCCAGAATCCTTATACTATACCTTCAATAAACCCTTACGTCCCGAAGTGGGCATTCTTCTGCACCGTTTGTCCGCACTAACAAACTAGTGGCTATCGATATGCCGCCTCGGTGAGGCGATTAAATGTGGCACTTGCGTTAAAGCGCATGACCTCGGGGCACAGGAAAGAATTCCCGTTCCCCCAAAGGTTTGCTAAAGGCTAGGGTAGTTTAGGCGTGGGTGGTTGACCTTTCCACTTTACTTGAGTCCAAACGAGATCCTGAGAGTATATAAATTATTGTAAATAGATTTAATACTTCTCAACAAGCCGTTTAATTCTGCAACAGCCAGAATGGTCAACAACAGCCCCTCTGGGTAAAAAGGTCAGCGTTTTAGCACGATCTCGAAAGCCTTTTCATACTCGTCTGTCATAGACTGGACACTAAAGCGGCTTAAAACGTAGTCCCGACAAGTCTGGCGGTCTAGTTTGATTGCTGCTGGAATCGCCTCAATCATTTTTTCCAGCGAGTAGCAGACAAAGCCGGTCTTGCCATGAGCAATGACTTCTGGCACGGCGCCGAGTCCCATCCCAATTACAGGTGTACCCGTTGCCATTGACTCGATCATCACTAAACCAAAAGGTTCTCGCCAAGTGATTGGGAACAGGGTGGCAGTGGCACCGCTCAGCAGTTGAACTTTCTCTGCGTGGGAAATTTCACCAAGGTACTGAATCTGCTCGCCATCGATCAGAGGCTCAATCTGTTCCCGATAAAAATCCCGATCAACGACATCAATTTTGCCAGCCATTTTAAGCGGTAAGCCGCTGGCACGAGCAATTTTTATGGCCTCTACTGGCCCTTTTTCCGGGGAGAGCCGTCCCACAAAGGCCAGGTAAGCCGGTTGTGCAGGTGTGGGCTCAAAGGCATAGACAGATGTGTCGATGCCGTTGTAGACCGTACGGATGTAGTTCAAGCCTAACCGGGGTTCTCGTTGCGCCTCGCTAATGCTGATGTAGGGTTGCCAAGCAAATTTTCGGAACATCTTCTCGTTATCGGGAGTGAAGATGCCATGCATTGTATGTACCGTTGGCGTTTTGACAAAATTGCTATAGGGAAGGGCGGCACAGCCAATGTGGGAGTGAATGATATCGAAATGATGCGCTTGCTGATACACCTCACAGAGCATCATTTGCTCGTACAGTCCTGGCTCTTTAATACTGGGGTCGAGCCGCAGGGCTTGATCGTGCACTGACTTGAGATTTGCTGTCGTAATTGAGTCCCCAGAGGCAAATAAAGTCACTTCGTGACCGCGTTGGACTAATTCATTTGTGAGCAAGCAGACAATCAGTTCAATGCCGCCGTAGCGAAAGGGGGGAACGCGCTCCCATAAGGGAGCAACTTGGGCAATTTTCATTAACTATGCGTGCGGAAATAGCAGTAACAGTACGTAAACCGACCTTAAAATCCAGCTGCGGAGGGTTTTGGTTTAAATTTGACCGAAAATCCCCGCCAATTTTTCCCTAGAAATAATACCACTTGACGGCTGCAAGCATTGCATGTTTCAGAGCTTTAGAGGTCAATTTCCAGTATTTTAGCCCAAGTTGCATGGTAGATGTCCTAATTTTTGACGACTGGACGCAACTTGGTATGAGGCAAGTGGTGGTTGACAGACTGGAAGCTACCAGCGTTTCGGTACGATAAGTTGATAGATAAAGTTCAAACAAAGGCGATGGCTTTGCCGACGTTACACGTACGCGCAGTGGAAAACCCCCAGTTTCCAGATGGTTGTGGCGACGGAACCAGTGGCTGGCCGCTCAGTGTAGTGATCGAGCAGTAACAGCCATGAGCAATTTTACTTCCGTGCTGAGTGAGCTACTACAGACATTGCCTCAACTGCGGCTGCAAATTTATTTCAAAGCTTCCTTAACGGCGCTCTCCCATGCGATGGAAGATCAGGTGCTGGCTTCTTCAGAACAGCCCCTGCTGATTGCTAGCTTCCAACGGGAGCGTTTCTATCGCCAGGAAGCTCACCGCTACCAGCGGATTGCCCAACGGACTAATCAGCTGTATGTGTTGGCGGCACCGGAAACAGATTTTACCAACAGTTCTAACTACTACGAGACGGTGGCGTTTGACCCAAAGCGAGATGCGTTGAGTCAAGAATGGCATTTAGTGGTGATTGCTCAGCACTATGCCACTTGCTTGGTGTGTCGGGAACGCCAAAACCCGGCACTAGAGTTGTACTCAGCGGAGCTACCCACCAGTTTCGATATGGATCCAGCTCGCCAGTTTGAGGGCGTTTGGACTTCGGATCGTGAGGTGAGTTGTAAAGCAGCTGAATTCTTACTAGAGCGGATTTTGATTTACAGACCAGAGTTAGAAAAAAAAATTGAGCAGGCGCGCTACTGCTTTGGGCTTTCGGCTGGGCAAAATTCTGCTCATAGCCAAAAAGAATTTGATCACCGCTCATCGCTATCCTTAGACCCAGCCAACCGCATTAATGCCGCCGAGGAACAGCCGGGATTTTATAATATTGGCTCTGACCCCTTTGTCCAGCGTTTGGTAACTTATCTCCAAGCCAGTCAGTACAAATTACTCAAAGCCTACGGTTCGATCGCCGTCCAAGAACGAAAAGAGCGCCTAGTGAACTCAATTACCACCGCCATCCGGCGGGGTAACCACACAGGGCAGCCCCTACATCCGCAAGAAATTCTCAAGGTGGCTGTGCAAGAACTGGGACAGGCGCTCTCTAGAAGCCGGTGTTTGATCTACCGCGCTCAATCAACCGATGCTACCGCCACAATCAGCCACGAGTTTTTGAGTTCAGCTGTTAAATCTGTAGCAGGGCAGACCTGGCCGTTGCAGAAAAATCCTCTGTTTCAGGAAGTGATACAACAGCAGGAGGCCATATACGTTGCCGACACTCAGACCGACTCGCGCGTTACCAGTAAACGGTCGCTGCAAGTGCTAGTCCGTAAGTTTAGCATTCGTTCCTGGCTGATGGTGCCGGTATTGTATCAGGGTCGGTTATTGGGCATAGTGGAGTTGCACCACTGCGGCTCAACCCCCCATCAGTGGCAAAAAGACGAATTGGCACTGACAGAAGCGATCGCTACCCAGGTTGGAGCAGCCCTGATTCAAGCAGAAGCTTACGCCAACCTGGAAGACCTGAACCAGCAACTGGAAGCCCTTGACCGTACCCGCAGCAACCTAATCGCCATCACCGGTCACGAACTCCGCACCCCCCTCTCCACCATCCAAGTCTGCCTGGAAAGTCTAGCCACGGAACCCGATATGCCCTTAGAGTTGCGGCAGGTGATGTTGAACACCGCCCTAACTGACTCCGAGCGGATGCGGAAACTCGTGCAAGATTTTCTGACTCTTTCTTCGCTAGAAAGTGGTCGGGTGCAATGGCACCCAGAATCCCTACCCCTAGAAGAGTGCGTCGAGCTGGCACTCAGCCGGATTCGCAGCCGCTCTTTAACTCAACAGCTACCCCAGATCACCACCCAGGTGTCAGACTCGCTGCCTTTAGTTCGGGCTGACGGCGATTGGCTAGTCGAGGTGATATCCAAACTGTTGGATAACGCTTGCAAATTTACACCGACACAGGGACAAATTACTATTGAGGCTCACTGCAATGCGACTCCGATGCTGGAAGTCACGATCGCAGATAGCGGTCGCGGCATTGAACCTAACCGTCTAGAAGTGGTCTTTGATCGCTTCTATCAAGAAGAAGGGGCGCTGCGACGTACTACTGGTGGCACTGGTCTCGGTCTAGCGATTTGTCGCCAGATTGTGCATGGCTGGGGCGGTCAGATTTGGGCCGAGTCAGCTGGCAAAGACCAGGGCAGTCAGTTTCACTTCACCATCCCCATCGTCGAGAGTAGCCAAGAGTCAAAGCCGTTAGCAATTAGCAATCCAGAACTGTAACAGTTCCTAACATACTGGCCAAACAAGAGCGAACACAGTGCTAGGATGCCCTAAAAACGTTGAGAGAACAATTTATGGCAGAAGAAACTCTGACTGGACAAACCCCCATATTCGGTGGCAGCACCGGCGGCTTGCTGCGCAAGGCCGAAGAGGAAGAAAAGTACGCCATTACCTGGACAAGCCCTAAGGAGCAGGCGTTTGAAATGCCCACGGGTGGCACTGCCATCATGCGTCAAGGCCAAAACCTGTTGTACCTGGCTCGTAAGGAATATGGCATTGCTTTGGGCGGTCAGCAACTCCGGGCGAAGTTCAAAATTACGGACTACAAAATCTACCGGATTTATCCCAATGGGGAAATTCAGTTCCTGCATCCGAAGGATGGCGTCTTCCCAGAAAAGGTAAATGCAGGTCGTCCGAAAGTGAATTATGTAGACCGCAACATTGGCAGCAACCAAGCTCCGGCTAAGTTCAAATTTAGCGGTCGTAATCCTTACGACGCTTAGTAAATAGGAGTCAGGAGTCTCTGAGTCAGGAGTCAGAACAAAATTTCTCTCCTTGCTTGTTGCTGTTGTTTGCTCTTATACATTCTGCAGCTAAAAGCGAAACTCCTTCTCCTGACTCGGAGGATTCTGACTTCTGAGTTCTAATTTATGATTCTTCCCGATTTTTCCCAGTTTCAACAGCTGGCTGAACAGGGTAATTTTGTCCCGGTGTATCAGGAATGGGTAGCAGATCTGGATACGCCGGTATCTGCCTGGTATAAGGTCTGCGCCGGTCAACCCTATAGTTTTCTGTTAGAGTCGGTGGAAGCTGGGGAGAAACTGGGACGTTACAGTCGGCTGGGCTGCGATCCGCTTTGGATTTTGGAGGTCAGGGGAAATCGCACTACCCAGACGCACCGGGATGGCTCGGTAGTTGTGTTTGAGGGCGACCCCTTTACAGCATTAGCCGACTGCCTGAAACCGTTTCAGCCGGTGAAGATACCTCAGCTGCCGCCAGGGATTGGCGGGTTGTTTGGGTTTTGGGGCTATGAATTGATTAGCTGGGTTGAGCCTCGTGTTCCGGTTCACCCAGCTGGTGAGTACGGGCGACTCGGCGAGTCACCCCTACCTGATGGGCTATGGATGCAGGTAGACCAGCTACTGATTTTTGACCAGGTAAAACGCAAAATTTGGGCGATCGCTTATGCAGATTTGCGCGATTCCCAGGTAGATTTGAAGCAGGCGTACCAACAAGCGTGCGATCGCGTTACCCAACTTGTGAGCAAGCTCCAGCTTCCCCTCTCGCCCCAAAATACCATTTTGGAATGGACTCCCCCAGAGTCACGCAGTCGCCCGGAATTGGTTTATACCAGTAACACTCCTCGTGAACAGTTCTGCGACAACGTCCAAAAAGCAAAAGCCTACATCCAGGCTGGGGATATCTTCCAGGTCGTCCTTTCTCAGCGACTCTATGCTGAATACACTGGCGACCCCTTTGCACTTTACCGCTCGCTGCGGCTGATCAACCCCTCGCCTTACATGGCTTACTTTCACTTTAATGATTGGCAAATTATCGGTTCGAGTCCCGAAGTCATGGTCAAGAGCGAGCTTGATCCAGCTGGCGACGTTGTGGCAACGGTGCGCCCAATTGCCGGAACCCGCCCACGGGGTAAGACGCTACAAGAAGATGTGGCTCTGGCTAAAGAGTTGCTTCTAGACCCCAAGGAAATTGCTGAACACGTTATGCTTGTTGACCTGGGCCGCAATGACATTGGTCGTGTCTGCTCTAGCGGCACGGTGAGAGTGGATGAATTAATGGTGATTGAGCGCTACTCTCATGTGATGCACATTGTCAGCAATGTGGTAGGAAAGGTGGCTCCCGGCAAAACTGCCTGGGATTTATTCAAAGCCTGCTTTCCAGCTGGTACAGTCAGCGGCGCACCAAAGATCCGGGCGATGGAAATAATTTATGAGCTAGAAAACTGCCGTCGTGGCCCTTATTCGGGTGCTTATGGTTATTATGATTTTGAAGGCCAGCTCAATAGTGCTATCGCCATCCGCACAATGGTCGTCCGCAATAATACTGTTAGCGTGCAAGCCGGTGCCGGTTTAGTCGCCGATTCCGACCCAGAGAAAGAATACCAAGAAACCCTCAATAAAGCCAAAGGTCTTCTAGAAGCCATCCGCTCTCTCCGCTCAGAATAAAATGAAATTTTATATTGTGGATGTATTTGCCGAAGAAAAGTATACCGGCAATCAGCTGGCAGTCTTTACTGATGCCGGTTCTGTCTCTGATCACCAGATGCAGCGCCTTGCCAAGGAGATGAATTATTCGGAGACAACTTTTGTTGTCTCTATTGTGCGAGAGGGTGGTTACTCTGTTCGGATATTTACGCCAGAACAAGAACTCCCTTTTGCCGGTCATCCCACTTTGGGTACTGCATACGTGCTGCAACAAGAAATTATCAAACAACCAGCCCAGACGATAATCTTGAATCTAAAAGTTGGGCAAATACCTGTGACGCTACATTATTCAGATGGCTCTGTAGACTGCTTGTGGATGCAGCAACTCCCGCCGAGTTTCCATCAGGTATTTGCAGCAGAGACAATGGCTCAAGTCCTGAATTTAGAGATAGCTGAGATAGAATCGAGATTTCCGATTCAAGAAGTTTCTACTGGTGTTCCGTTTATCATCGTTCCCTTGAAAACCCACTCAGCCCTAAAGCGAATTAAGGTAAACAAAGACAAATATTTGGAATTGATCAGTACCACTAAAGCAAAATCTATACTTGTCTTTTGCACTGAGACATACAACCCAGCCAATAACCTGAGTGTGCGTGTGTTTGCCGATTACTTTGGTGTGCCAGAAGATCCAGCTACTGGGAGTGCGAATGGTTGTCTAGCAGGATATTTGGTTCAGTATTCCTATTTTGGTGAAGGACAAATTAATTTACGAGTGGAGCAGGGATATGAAATCGGCAGACCTTCGCTGCTATTGTTGAAAGCTCAGCAAAAAGATGGAGAAATAGAGGTATTTGTAGGTGGGAAGGTGATTATGGTAGCAAAAGGAGAATTTGTTTAAATCTTTACATTTCACGCTCTAAGTCGTCTCCTCTTACCCAATCTATCAGTTCACAAAAATAACTTGACCACTGCCTTACAACTGAAAGAAAGTTTGCACACGCACCTTACTCAGCTGGTACGCGATCGCGACCCCTATCTTGCAGCAGCTGGGCATTTCTACGTACAGCAATACATCCGTCAACAGCTGGAACAGTGGGGCAGTGTAGGAACCCATGAATTCCAAGTACGAGGTAAAACCCATCAGAATCTGATCTTGAACCTACCAGCTGCTAAAAATGGGCAACAAAAACCACCAATTTTGATTGGCGCTCATTACGATGCCGTACCAGGAACGCCAGGGGCTGATGACAATGCTACAGGTGTTGCTGTTTTGCTGGAGTTAGCTAAAGCCTTTGCAGCTGAAAAAGCATTATATCCTCTCCAGCTGGTTGCATTTGATATGGAAGAATATGGCTTACTGGGCAGTGCGGAATATGCAGCTGACTTGAAGCAACAACAGCAGCCGCTGCGCTTGATGATTTCCTTGGAAATGCTGGGATATTGCGATTCTGCCCCTGGTTCGCAACGCTACCCAGCTGGGCTAGAACGCTTCTACCCCAATCGCGGTGATTTCATTGGTTTAATTGGCAATTTGCCCACAATTCCTGACTTGATTCGCCTCAGCCGCACTATTCGCACAGATGGAACGCCCTGTGAGTGGCTGCCAGCACCCAATCGAGGTTTAATTGTCCCCCAGACGCGATTAAGCGATCATGCGCCATTTTGGGATCAGGGTTATCGGGCGATAATGGTGACGGATACGGCTTTCTTGCGAAATCCACACTACCATCAGGCGAGCGATCGCATTGAAACTCTTGACTTAGACTTTCTCACCGGCGTTTGTCGCGGCTTAATCACCGGCATTCGGCATTTATGAATCATCAAGAGCAGTAAGCCCTCGATTGTAAGCCATCAGGAAGATTAGAGAATAATCAATAGAAGAAGTTGGTCTGAATGGGGTCAAAACTCACAAGTGAATATCTATCTTCTAAGCAGTGGTTTGAGGGCAATTCTTGTTGTCCTACTCCTAAGTAGTTCAATCACGGCCTACAAGTCAACTCAAGCGCAGGAAAGAGGTAAACTTAGAAGACAAGTGTTTAGCGGCGAGTTCTCTGGGAAGCTACTCGATCAGGGACGGTTACGCACCTACTATCTTCACATCCCAAAGTCTTATAAGCCGGACCGTCCGATGCCATTAGTTCTGGTGTTTCATGGCAGTGGTGGCAGTGGTAGATCAATTGCCACTGCCACTCGTTTCAATGATTTGGCGGATAAAAAAGGGTTTATTGTAGTTTATCCGAATGGAATTGACCATCACTGGAGCGACGGACGCGGTGTTTTCTCGCCACAAGTGGATGATGTGTCATTTGTGTCAGCATTGATCGCTCATGTTAGACAGCTTAGAAACATTGATAGCCGTAGAATCTACGCTACGGGCTTTTCCAATGGTGGGATGTTGACTCAAGCATTGGCTTGTGAGCTATCTGATCGGATTGCTGGATTTGTCTCCGTAGCTGGCACTCTCCCGGCGAACCTCGCACCTAGTTGCCAACCTGAAACTCCAGTCTCGGTGCTGATGATCAATGGCACGAGCGATCGCTCGGTTCCTTATGCGGGTGGCAAAATAGGAGGCGTAGGGAGAGAGGTCGTCTCTGTACCCAAAACCGTAGAGCTGTGGCGGCAGCATAACCGTTGTGACTCAAGAGCAAAAGTGCAAAAGCTACCTAACACCGCTCCTAATCATAGCAACCAAGTTGAAATCTCTCGCTACTCAGGTTGTAGTGGTGGCTCAGAGGTGATGCTTGTGACGGTTATTGGTGGTGGACACTCCTGGCCTGGTGGTGATGCTTCTCAAAACGTGAAAGCGCATCAGACCGATGTCAAGGCTGGGATTGACGCAAGTAAAGCTATCTGGGATTTCTTCCAACGCCACGCTCTGCCCGGCAAGCAAGCCTAAAAATTCTCTTGTCAAGGCTGCGGGTGAAAATCTATTGTATCACAATCAGGCGTTTGGGCTTTGATCGGACCCTGGCTCTGGCCTGAGGGTATCCCTTTTAAGGGGATTGTGGAAGAATAATCCAGTTTGAGGTGGCAGTTTCGGATCGAGAAGAATTTCCGCCAAACTTTTCCCGACACCGGTAAGCGGAATCGCCAGAATAACACCCAACAGCCCCCCCAATTTAGCTCCTAGTATCAGGGACACAAAGATGATCACTGGCGATAGACCTGTCAGGTTACCCATGATTCGGGGAGCGACCAAATTGTCTTTTACCTGTTGAAGTCCAACCCCCACTGCTAATACTTGCAGCGCCAGCCACCAGTCGATAAACGCTACCACAATCGCTACCGTCGCTATTCCTAACGTCGCCCCCACAAAAGGAATCACTTCCATCAAACCGATAAAGACAGCAAAGAGCAGAAAAAAGGGAACTCGCAATGCCCAAAAGGCCAGCGTCAGGGTAATAGCCATAAACAGACCCAACAACAGCTGACCATAGACAAACCGCTGGAGATTGCGTTGCAGCGCTTCTGTTAACCCGGAGCGGATTGGCGGCGAAAAAATATTGGTTAGACCCCGCCAAACCCGATTTCCATCGATTAGCATGTAAAACGAGATCACTAAAATCAGCAGCAAGTCTAAGACCCAGTTAAATGTGCCCAATACCAAACCAAAGCCTGTAGTTGCGATCGCTTCAGCCTGAGTTTGGACTCGTGCTAACAGCTGAGACGCCAAGATCCTGACATCAAACGGCAAATTGCGCTCGGCACTCCAGGCTTGGAAGGTAGTCAATTGTTCCTTGGCAGACTCTAGTATCGACGGTAAATTGGTCACAAAAAGCCGCCCTTGGTTAAATACCGGCGGCACTAGTGTTAGGGCAATGAGTACAACTAAGAAACCCGCCACCAAATAGACCAGTACCGCTGCTACAGTCCGAGGCAAGAAGGGCTGAAGGGCAGCGACGGCATAGTTGAGTAGAAACGCAATCAGCCCTGCCGTGATTAAAATGCTGAGAAGCTGGGCTACATAGCTCAGGGCACTCAGTGTAACCCAACCTGTTACGAGGAGCAGCAGCCAAGTAATCAGGAACTGTTGGAGAGGTGAAAAGACACGATTCATTGCACGCTCGGTTTTTCGACAAAGCACTCAGCCTTAAGACAGACCAAGTTGATGGCTGAACCATCACCTCACTATTATCAGCTATGAGTTTTTCTACCAAGACAGAGCAAGGGCTGGAACAACCCGGACTGAAACTCCGTCCATGGTAATGTTACCAAAAATGTTGTATTATAGAATACGATTGGCTAATTGAGGCTCAGGTTATGCAAGTTAGTGCTCGTAACGCCCTTAAGGGTAATGTGAAAGAAGTTGTGCATGGTTCAGTCAACACTGAGGTGACGTTAGAAGTTGCTCCAGGGGTCGAAGTGGTTGCAATAATAACCAAATCCTCAGCCGAGAAGCTTGACCTGACGCAAGGCAAAGAGGTTCACGCGGTGATCAAGGCAACGGATGTGATGATTGCGGTTTGAACGATTTGGGATTAGTCAACCCTAGTAGTTCACCATACTGAGGTTTGATACGTTGATAGCAACCCGGTTTCTCAAAAAAACGAGTTACTCAAACGGTTGTAACTGGTAAGCGTTCAGGGGGGGGAAGTGGTCGCTGTGGAATTGACCCCCGGTTCTGA
>CAXUIG010000051.1:0-31224 GCA_964250845.1 uncultured bacterium
CCCCCTCCCCCCCTCTACCTCCGTACAAGTAACCCCTTAGACTGGCGAAACTCCCGCACCACGTCCTTGACATCGCGCAGTTCCCCCTCAACCAGATAGTTCAAGCGTCGCATTTCTGTTTCTGTGATCAATCCACCCAGCTGTTGGAGTGCAGGGAGTAGCTTTGGGTATTTTGCCAAAGTCTGCTGGCGGACAATCGGAACCGCTTGATAAGGAGGAAAATAGTGCTTATCATCCTGCAGCACTACTAAACCTAATCGGGCAATCTGCCCATCGGTTGAATTACCCGCTACCAGGTCCACCTGCTTCTGGATCAGCGCCCGGTATATTAGCCCCAAGTCCATCACTCGGGGCGAGTCGGCAAACCTCAGCCCGTAAGTTTTGGCTAATCCTGGAAAGCCATCTGGGCGTTCGACGAACTCGTAGCCAAAACCTGCACTCCACTGAGGGGTATACTGAGCGGCTTGGGAGAGGGTTTGGAGATGCAAACGGCGTGCATCCTCACCACGCACAATCATCGCAAAGGTGTTGTTGAAGCCTAATGGTTTAGTCACTAAGAGTCCAAACTGCTTGGCGTAGGCTGGTTTCACTTGCTGGTAGACGGCATTAGGATCACCGATGGTATTCTGTTTCAAGACCGCAGTCAAGGCTGTTCCAGTGTACTCAACATAGGCATCAAGCTTCCCAGCAATGAGCGCATTATGGCAGACGAACGTGCCACCCAAGTGAAGGCGGCGATCCACTTTTAGCCCGGTAGTTGCTTCGATCTGCTGCGCCAGGAGTTCCCCCAGGATGTCTTGCTCTGTGTAATTTTTTGAGCCGACGACAATATCGCCGCCACCGCTACTTGAGTTGGGGTTGCAGCTAGCGATCGCTAGGATCAAGGTTAAGGTAAGAATGCATTGGGCAAAAAACCTATTCATTTTTCCTGTTTCCTTCCTCCCCTCTGCGTGAGGCGACGTTCAAGCCAGCCAAGGGCGAAATCTGCCAACACAGCCATCACCGCTGCTGGAATCGCCCCGGCAAGAAGCAGCTGATTATTCACATTCGAGATCCCCTGGAAAATGAACACTCCCAGACCACCAGCGCCAATCGCGGCAGCAATGGTAGCGATGCCAATGGCAATCACCGTTGCCACGCGGACGCCTGCCAGAATCACGCCCAGCGCCAGTGGAATCTCGACCTGAAATAGTAGCTGTCGGTCTGTCATCCCCATACCACGCCCAGCTTCGCGGATGGCTGGGTCAACCCCAGTAATGCCGGTGTAAGTATTGCGAATAATAGGTAGCAGGGAATACACAGTGAGAGCCACAATCGCTGGGATATTGCCAATTCCCCCAATTACCGGCACAGGGATGAGCAAGCCAAACAGCGCCAGACTGGGAATAGTCTGGAGAACATTGGCAATGCCTAGAATCGGTTGGCGTAGCTTTGGCAGGCGAGTTATCAGGATGCCCAGCGGGATGCCTACTACTGTGGCGATCGCAATCGAAATGCCCACTAAAAGCAAGTGTTCGCCGCTGTGCTGAAGGATCTCTGAGCCATAACGAAACAGGAAGAAGTCCCTCAGGTTCATAGCGCGTCCTTGCCAACTGATTCCAGCGAGGGCAGACATTGCATGAAGGCACGAGCCTCTGGTTCTGGCGATCGCATAAATTCCTCCGGTGTTCCCAACACCACCAGGCGACCTGCGTGCATAAGACCAATTCTCGATGCCAGGACGAAAGCTTCCTGAATATCGTGGGTAACAAAAATAACTGTCTTACCTAATTCCTGTTGTAATCGGTGGAACTCGCGTTGAATTTCCAAGCGCGTGATCGGATCGAGTGCGCCAAATGGTTCATCCATCAACAATACCGGCGGGTCAGCTGCCAGCGCCCGTGCCACCCCCACCCGCTGACGTTGACCACCAGAAAGTTCATTTGGATAACGCTGGGCAAATTGCTCTGGATCGAGACCGACCAGGTGCAAGAGTTCATAAACCCGCGATTTAATCTGCTTGGGTTTCCAACCTTCCAGGGATGGGACTAAGCCTACGTTGCGCTCAATTGTGAAATGGGGGAACAAGCCGGTTTCTTGGATCACATAGCCAATCTGCCGCCGCAGTTTGATCGGGTCCCACTCCACCGTTGGCACTCCATTAAATAGCACTTCACCTGCAGTCGGTGTGCTGAGGCGATTGATCAGTTTCATGGTCGTCGTCTTGCCGCTGCCGCTGCGTCCTAGTAACACGAGGGCTTCTCCCCGGCGGATGGTGAAATTCAGATTTGACACTAGGGGGCGGTGGTTACGGCTAAACGTGACATCGCGGAATTCAACAGCAATTTCGTTATCCTGCGGCATCGATGACTCCCGCTCTTAGGCTGGCTTAACGTCATTATGTGACGATTTCGCCAATAAAGGTATGAATACATCCGCCATGGAACTGCTGAACACTCAGATCAGTTCACTTGGCATCTTCGTATAAATACGTTGCTTCAAATCCACTGGTGTGAAAGTAGGAATGTTTTTGCGCACCCTCTCCGCTTGCCCTAATACGAGAAAGCCACTGTCGTGTAAAGCATTGTAAAAGCGGGACAGGATTCCTTTTTGGGTTTCGGTATTGAAATATATTAGGACATTGCGACACGTCAGCATGTCAACGCGGGAGATACGTGCATCCTCAAGCAAGTTGTGGCAACCAAAGACCAATGAACAGCGCAGAGCCTGACGAAAGATGTAGCTCTGGGCTGTGCGCTCGAAGTACTTCTCTAACAAGGTGGGAGAAATATTCGTAACCTCCCTAGTGTTGTAAGTGGCTCTAATAGCGTGGATGAGAGCCTCCTCATCGATATCTGTGGCGTAGATCTTCACTCGCTGCCGGAACTGTTCTACCCCCAGTGCCTCAGCTAGGACGATTGCCAGGGTGTAAGCTTCCTCTCCAGACGCGCATCCAGCACTCCAAACTCGAATCGGTTCGTTCGCTGCCTTGCCAAGAATTATACTCGGCACAATCTCCTTGGTCAAGTAATCCCAGACTGAGCGATCGCGGAAGAAGGAGGTGAAGTTGATTAAGAGTGTGTTCAACAGGTGAGTAAATTCTTGCGGATGCAACTCCAGGTAATTTATATAATCCCTGTAGCTATCAATCTCGACATTCTGCATCCGTTTGAGTACCCGACGCATCACGCTAGAACGCTTGTAGCCGGTGAAATCAAAACCACGGCTTTGCTTCATGTAGTCCAACAAGACTTCTAAATCATGGTTAGCCTGAGTGTCGAGGCGGCTATAGGCAGCCGATTGTGAGAGCTGGGTCATAATCGCGTACGGTCAGAGCGGCCACCAGTTACTTTTCCACCGAAGAACGGGTGTCTAAAGACACCCGTTCTTCGGAAATTTTTTGAAGCGGTAGTGCTGATAAACAGCAACTGGCGACATGAGATCCCTTCAAATTCTGCTCTCTAAATCATAAACACGATCAGCATTAGTGTCTGTACGTTTTCGTACAGTAGGAAAAAATCAAACCTCAGTATTATGGTCGCCACTGAATGCGAGACTGCTTAGCTAATAAACCTGCAAGTCGTTCAGCCATGGCAGGGTCATCTTCACGATAGGGCACACCAGTAATATTCGCATGAGATGGAGAGTCAGGCATCACGTCTAGTCCCAAGTCACGAATGCGACCTACATTGAGGCTAGCAACTCCATAACATTTATTGAATAAAGCAGCACATTGCTCAGGAGAGCAAGCCCTAGCAATATTAACAGAGAGCCCCTGTTCGTTCTTACTTTTACGCAAAAAGTATGCGTCAGCTTTGACCCTTCCCGTATCTTCGTCTATCCACTGCTTCCGAAGTAATGTACGGTAGACAATCGCGCTACAAGGCAATGGTTCAAACTCTGACGCACTGCCATAAGATTTTTCTCTCATTTCCTATTAAGCCACTGTAGCCAACGGACTAATGTTGACGCTGAAACGTCAGATTCTACAGCATACTCATCATTTGTCTCGTGATAAATGTAAGCTTGCTTATCAGGAGAGAAAGGACACATGAGGCGGACTTCACGCTCTGGTTCTAGCTGTATCCATGTCAGTCTAATGCCTCCTTCTTCATCTGTAGAAACAGAGGCTCTAGGGAAACTACTTCCCATCAGAGAGTATACTTCCGAGACTAAATTCAGCACAGTCTTGAAAGCGTAGTTGCTTGGCTTAAGCATGCCATAATCATCCTCATCTTCACTTTCCAAAAGTGCTAAAAGACGTTTGAGAGTGATAGTAATTTCTTGAACTTCTAACGAAATAGCCATTAGACCTATGTGGCTAAACAAGGCGTATCAAGATTAGGCTAACATAGACAGGGTTTGTTGAGAGTCATCCTAGCTAGCACACCCCAAACCGCGATCGCATCCTGGCACTGAGCAGAGCCTGACATAGAGGTCACTACATTGATTGCTTGTATTGTTCTAGCAGTTGAGGTATATAGTCATACCCATCTACACCGATAACAGCAATGATTTGAGACCGACGCTGCTTTAATAATGCCTTGAATGCTTCAGCCCCTATTTGACCCTGCAAAATCGTCAGCAAGCCTGCAGGTTGACGCCACTCCTTCGAAGCAATTTGCTCCAACAGATACATGCCTAAACAACCAGAGTAGATGGCTTGCTCTAGGTTTTGCAGACCATAATAAGCTTCAGCTAAGTTAGCCAGGTTCAGACTCTGGAGATATAGATCGCCTGAGACTTGGGCAGCTTTTAAACCGTCTTCCAGGTATTTGATTGCTGCTTGGGGTTGAGATAGAACCAGGTGGGCAATGCCTAGACTGCCCAAACACAGAGCTTGACTTTGGATTTCGCCCAATTGCTCCGACAACTTGAGACCTTGTTGCAGGTAGTGGATAGCTGTTTCATAAGTCTCTGGTTCTATCTGTTCCAGAAGCTTCGCCTGAAACACTTCGCTGTAGCCCAAATTGGCTAGTGCATTGGCTTCTCCTAAGCGATCGCCCGCTTGGCGACTGAGGATGAGTGCGCGTTGGCTGTAGTTAATTGCCTCTGCATAAATTTTCTGGGCAACGCAGGTACGGCTCAGGTGGTTGAGATTGGCGATTTCACAGGGGCGATCGCCTGCATTACGTGCTATTTCTAGTGCTTGCTGATGGAACTCATTCGCCCGCTGGTATTGCCCCAAAGCTCGCTGCGAATAGCCTAAAAGGGTGAGAATGCGAGCCTTTTCCTGGGTGCCTTCGACTTGCCTGAGCGGTTCATCCAGGTAGTTGAGCGTATCCCGCAGATATTCCCCTGAAAAAGAGGCGAAAATACCGCCGTAGAGGGGAAAGTATTCTTGCTGAGTAAAGGTTCGCAGAATCTGTAGCATAATTTGAGAACATCCATCGCTCCAGGGCTGACTAGCACTGGCACCGAGATTCGCCGCTTGACTAAAGCCATTTCCCAACTGAGACCAGATCACCGCAAAGGTCAAGAAGGTGGAAATGGACATTTTTGATCCTGCTTTTACGTTGTAAGCCTGTTGATCAAACCAAGTTACTACCCCTCGTTGCAAGCACTGCAAAATCACTGCTAGCTCAACCCAGTCACTGAAGTTTATACTGCGCTGCTGGGCTGCCAGTTCGGTTATAGACTGATTCAATGCCAGCGTGTGGAACAGTGCTTGAGGTAAGGGGCTACTCACCTGTTTTGCCCAGAGTGCCCAAGGACCGCGTTGTCCGGGCGCGCCCTCAAATCCGAGTGGTCCCTGCTGCTCGTACATCCAGCTCACCAAGTGGTCTTGTAGTCGCTGCCAAGATGCCACACCACGAGTAATGCCCTCCGACAACTGTTGTAACTCTCGGCATAAGTCAGGGTCAGAAGTTTGTGCCTGTTGCTGTAGGGCTTTTGACAACTGCTGGATCTGTTGTAAGTTCAAAGGATGAGTCCGATTAGGATCGAGCACCCGCAATAAAGCAGTGAGACGATCGGCTCTTTCGGCAGTGGTGATCTCTTGAATCGCTGTTGCTAGAGCAACTGTAGCTTGGTTTTGTTCTTGCCACCGTTGCCATTCCCCCCGGATTGTCTGGAGCGCTCTAAGACTGCGGGTGGCTTTAGCCTGCTTGAGTTCATCAGTTTGGGTGTCCACCTGGTATTGGGTGGCGGTGATGCGATCAATCAAAGCTTGTTCAAAAATTTCCCCTGTGCCGGGGCTGACACCTTGCAGCAACATTTGATAGACCTGCTGCTGGGAGCGGATCTTCCCCTTTAGGGTGGTTTGCACAATTTCGTCGATTAATGTTATGTAGCGATCGCGTAGTGTTTCCATACCCACACATTATATATTTTCAGAAGCGATTCGAGATTTCTTGCTGAGGCCAATATATGGGGAATGACCAGTTTTTAATAGCTGCGGGTTATGATGACTTCCTGCGCGATCTGAATGAACGTATTCGCAGCGCTTAGGTACGGGCATGGCTGGCTGTTAACTGCGAGTTAGTGTGAGTTTTCCTATGCAGGGCAACCCTTGTATCCGACCCCAAAAGAATATTGCCTCTTGGAACTTTTTCTTTGTTATCCAAGCCGTCTCTTTAATCGCAGTATGATTGTATAATAAATGGTTTATGGTCTGGGCTACGGCCTCAATCCAAAGTATTGAAACATCTCAAATTTTAATCCGTGGGACATGCTCTAACGGATGTCACCCGCTACTCTCGTCGCTCAACTAATCTTCCAGTTATATACTTATGTAAAATGCTGGAGATTAAGGTTTGATAAGGGATTCCCTCTTCAATCGCTTTGGCTTGAATAGCATCGAGATCGAGCGATGAGAGCCGTAACGTAATTCGCTTATCTTTGGCGCGGGTTGCTTTGGCATAGCTCTGAAGTTGCGTGAGGCGACCTTTATCGCCAACCGATTGCCATTCCCCCCTCTCAAAGGAATCGAGCAGTTCTTTCTCTTCTGGATCGAGTTTACTCATGGTCATTGCCTCCTTCCAAGGTACTCCTTCGTTGCTTTACGTGATGGAATGATTGTTTTCAAGAAAAGTTCCGACTCGGTTTCAACATACGGAACGATATAGGCATATCCTTCAATCTGAACCAAAAGGACACGTTGGTTCGGGTACTTCGCTTGATTCGGGTGCGTATAGTCATCAAGAATGTCTCCCCTGTCTAATGCCGCTAGAACCGCCTCAAATGATATTCCCCGTTCAGACTTAAGACGCTCGTTTTTAACGAGATCCCAGCGGATAACTTTCATCTGCTCATTATATGCTCATTGTACATACAATGACAACATCAATCAGAAAAGAAAGTGGGTCATGACCTGTTGTTTTACCATCTGCGCTTGCGCTGCTTCGTTGTTATTGACCTCAAAATGTCCGATTTTCACCCGGAGTTTTCCGGCAAGATGAAGTTCTACCTGTCGGCAGTGGACGAGCTACTGCGACACCCGGACGACCAGCCCAGCATTGGCATTATTTTGTGTAAAAGTAAAAATCAGGTCGTCGCGGAGTATGCTCTGGGCGACATGAACAAGCCGATTGGCGTTTCTGCTTATCTGCTTCAGGATGCATTGCCAGAGCAAATGAAGGGGAATTTGCCAACGATTGAGGAACTGGAAGATGTCTTATACGCAGTGTCTGTGGAAAATGTCAGAGTGTCAGAGTAGAGCCGAACTATCACTTTCTCTGGCGGAACAGGTCAATCAGCTAACTGGTGTTAAGCAAAATACTAGGTTGCAGCGTTTAACAGAACTGGAGCCTGCACTGACCGGGTAGCTGACGCCCCGGATTTGTTAATATTATTAGATTTGGCATACAAGGAGACTTAACCATGACTATTCACCAAATTGTTACATCAGTTGTAACTTTGCTAGCACCGTATCTAGCCAAGGGCGGTGAGGAATTTGCTAAGAAAGGTGGAGACGCAACTTGGGAAAGAATGAAGGCTCTCTACCAGGCCATTTACAACAAGTTCAGTGCGGACAAAGACGACTATGCTCAACAGACCCTGAAACGTTTAGAAGAGAAACCTTTAGAAGAGAGTCGTAAAAGGGCATTGAGCGATATCTTAGCTGAAAAAGCTGAAGCCGACCCTGAATTTGCTCAGCAATTGAAACAGCGCGTGCAGGATACGACTCAAGGTCAAGGTGTTGGTCTTATTGTCAATCGCATCTACGATGACGGAAAAGTAGGGCAAATTTTTAACTTCAATCAGGCTGGTGATCTCACGGTCAATAATTAACTACTACTTAGCTTTACTTAATGGCATTTCATAACTCTCCCAAACAAGAGGATTTAATTGTCTGGCGGATTCTTCAAGACTGGCTGAGCCAGGATGAAGAAGGTCAAGCTATACTAGACAGTTTGAGAGCTGGCCATCTCTTTGAGGGTTCTCTCCTCCATTGGTTACAAAAACGCTCAGCCCAGGCTCCGCCCCAAATATCTACATACATTTCAGGTGGTCAAGTAAAAAATTTGATCAATGTTGCTCATCTGGGGGTGCTCCACGTACATCAAACCTCTACTGAGACTCCTCTCAACCGTCAAGAGTACCGTAATTGGCGTGATGAATTAATTGCACAAGTGGAGGACGATGTCGAACGGGTACTAGAACAATCACTTTGTAACGCCGAGCAGTCACTTCCTAAAGCTGAAGTTATTAACCTCCAAAAGGAGAAGCAATCCCATCAGGTAAACCACCCCTCGAATGTAGAAGTCAAAGGTGGCAGTCAGCCGAATGAACTGTTGTCTCCTCAGACAAAGATTATAGAGGTTTTCGACCAAAAAGCGACTGCGGGCATGTTATTGATTTTGGGTGCGCCTGGTGCTGGTAAAACAATGACAGTACTGGAACTGGCTCAACAGCTAATCAACCGTGCCAATAATAATTCAGCGCCTATACCTATTTGGCTTAACCTGTCCTCTTGGAAGGACGACAAAACTATTGCTGATTGGCTGGTAGCTAAAGTCAGCAATGGTATCCCCAAACTGCCTAAACATATAGTTCAAAGGTGGTTGAGTGAGCGTCAGCTACTACCGCTGCTTGATGGTTTAGATGAACTAGAATCAACGCGCCAAGAAAAATGCATACAGGAGATAAATAAGTTCCTGAAAAGCGAGTATCGACCGCGACACCTAGTCGTATGCTGTCGGTTGAAAGAATATCAGCTTCTCCAGACTAAGCTCGATTTGAAGGAAGCTATTTGTTTGCAATCCCTAAGTGAGAAACAGATTGAACACTATCTGAAAAAAATAAGTTTTCCAGAAGAGATATGGCATAATATTCAAGCCCAGCCTGAGCTTTTGGATTTAGTAAAGACCCCTTTGTTTCTGAGGATTTTGACTTTAGCTTACCCGACAATAGTATTTCAAGAATGGCAAAGATTAAAGTCTTCAAAAGAATGTCTTCATTATTTGTTTAATGCCTATATAAAACACATGCTTAAAAGAGAGATTAAAAAGTTATGGTATCAAAAAGCCAAAGAACCACGCCAAGAACAAACTTTAAAATGGCTATCATGGCTAGCAAAAAAACAGGAGGCAACATCTTTTTTGATCGAGAACATGCAAGCAAATTTATTGCAAATATCTATTCAAAAATGGGGCTATAACATCGGTGTATCTATAATAATTTGGCAGATTTATGGGATAGTATTTGTATTATCTCTTTTGCTTCCTATTCTGTGGTTGGCAGGTATACGTGTTTACACAGATTTTGGGTTATTCACCAAAATATTTAGGTTGTTGTTTTGTTTTCTGCTGATTTTTACTTTAACTGGTGTATCACTTCCTGGTGCTCGATTGCTAATTAATGGATTAAGTAAATTAGGTGTGCTTTGTTTTAGTTTAATTACTGGCTCATCTCCTATTGTTCTATTGCTAATTAATGGGTTGAGGAAAGTAGGTGAATTAACTCTAGCTCAAACAGAAGAAATAAAGTTAGTTGATTCACTGGTCGGAATAGACGTTTCGTTTAAGATTGACCGAATATCTACTGTAAGTGTCAATTTCTCAAAGAGAACTGGGACAAATGTAAAGATTAGTTTCTTTACTATAATTTGGTGTTTGGGGACTGGGATATTTCTTGAAAAAGTTATGGGGATGAGGGATGGTATAGTTTGTGGGCTGTTTTTCTGGATGTTTATGGAGTTTACTATCCGGTGGGAAATATGGCTCTATCGTTTACTGAGTAATAGGTCTGATCAAGAGCTAATTATTAGATGGAAACAAGTAATTGATCGACTAATTGTTGGGCTAATGGGTGGAATATTTTTAGAAAAAAAAAATGGACTAGTTTTAGGTTTCCTTAGTGGCATTATTTTTGGGACGTTAAATGGAAAATTTGGTAAGCGGCAAGAGCCGGATTTGATTACTTTTTGGCTAACTAGTCCTTTTTCTACTACGGTTATTGTTAGGTTGAAAAACACCTCTGATGAAGAAATAAGAGTAACTCCAAATCAGGGAATTTGGAGGTCGGCGCTCAATGCTAGAAAATATGCTGTAATTAGTGGGTTGATCGTTGGATTAATTACTGGGCTATATTTTTGTAGATTGAGTGGTGGACTGATTACTGGTCTACTTCTTGGTGGATTAAATGGTGGGCTAATTGGTGGGCTATTTTTTGGTGGTAGGGCTTGTATTCAACATTTCACTCTGCGCGTCATTCTTTGTCTGAGTGGATCTATTCCTCGGAACTATGCCCAATTCCTTAACTACACCACAGAGCGAATGTTTCTGCAAAGAGTCGGTGGACACTATAGGTTTATCCACGAGTTGCTACAGAAGCATTTTGCTGAGTTGACACCAGCTCAGATTAAAGAGTTAAGCCGGATAGATGCTTACAGAGATTGTAAAAACTGATGGCTCGTACCCCTACATTATCTTTTGACCGGGGAACTCTGATTCTGCATCCACCGCCTAGAGGGAAAACCTGGGTGGATTACGCTACCTGGGATGACAGAGTGGAGAAGTTTCGGATTAGGGCTATCCACTACCGCCACCTAGTGGAAGCGCTGCAAGCAGAGGGGTCTAACTTTATTGATGAGGCAAAGGGATTTGAGCCACTCGAACTCGTCCCCAGCTTGGAGATGGAACCCTACCCCCATCAAAGTGAGGCGTTGATGGCTTGGAAACAGGCGGGACGTCGAGGGGTGGTGGTTCTGCCTACAGCAGCTGGTAAGACTTATCTAGCCCAGCTGGCTATGCAAGCCACGCCTCGCAGTACCCTGATTGTGGTGCCAACTCTGGATTTGATGCACCAGTGGTATGCACACCTGAAGGCGGCTTTTCCAGATGCTGAAGTGGGGTTGCTTGGAGGTGGTTCACGCGATCGC
The DNA here is from genome assembly GCA_964250845.1 of uncultured bacterium. Lineage (GTDB taxonomy): Bacteria > Cyanobacteriota > Cyanobacteriia > Cyanobacteriales > Chroococcidiopsidaceae > CAXUIG01. Next base: position 11,303 of record CAXUIG010000051.1, read on the forward strand.
ACTTCCATCCTCGTCGCTACCTACGACAGTGCCGCTATCCATGCCGAAGCACTGGGAAATCGCTATGCTCTATTAGTCTTTGATGAGTGTCACCACTTGCCCACGGACTTTAACCGCGTGATTGCCGAGTATGCGATCGCACCTTATCGCCTGGGACTAACAGCAACACCTGAGCGCTCTGATGGGCGTGATGCTGACCTTTGTGTTCTTATTGGTTCGGAGGTATATCGCAAAACAGCTGAAGAATTGGCTGGGAAGGCACTGGCTGAGCATGAGGTGGTTCAGATTAAAGTACGTCTGGGGCAACAAGAGCGCGATCGCTACAACCAGCTAATACAACTTCGCAACGACTTTTTACGAGAGTCAAAGATTTCTCTGGGCAGTATTCAAGGTTGGCAGCGGTTTGTTCAAGTCAGTGCGCGATCGCAAGTAGGACGCCGAGCAATGCTAGCCCACCGGGAAGCCAAGGAAATTGCTTTGGGTACAGATGGTAAGCTGCGGATTCTTGCCAACCTGCTCACTCAACACTACACAGAACGCACCCTGATCTTTACCGCTGACAACGCCACGGTTTACCGCATTTCTCAAGAGTTCCTGATTCCAGCGATTACCCATCAAACACCAGTTAAAGAACGCCACGAGATTTTGACCCGTTTTCGTGAGGGTGAATACAAAACTCTTGTGGCTTCTCACGTATTGAATGAGGGTGTGGATGTGCCCGCTGCTAGTGTTGCGATTATCCTATCTGGCACTGGTTCGGCGCGAGAGTATATTCAGCGATTGGGGCGGGTTCTGCGTAAGGGGAAGGAGAAAAATAAACTTGCTCGGCTCTATGAGGTGGTGGCGGAGGATACTAGTGAAGAAGGTACTTCCCAGCGGCGGCGAGGATTGGAGAAGAAAAACGAACCCTCAAGGCGCAGAGGACGCACAGAAGAGGAGAAACAGAAAAATCGGCAGTTAGAGATTGTGCCGTCTCAACCAATTTATGGGGTAAATAGTCATGTTACTCAGCGAGCTGCTGAACCAGGGGCAAAATGGGGAGAAGATAAAACTCCTGATGACAACCCCTAACCTTTAATCTTAACACTCAAAACTGATCTCATGCTACCTACCGATCTGCTGATGCATCGGCAAAATGGCGAGACGATCGTCCCGAAGAGACTAACAATTGATGCGGGGAATCTGGCGATCGCAACCGAATTGATTACTTGCTTTGAGGTGGGTCGAGGTGCGACTCAGGGAGAAGTTGACCGCCAGTTGCAGGAATTGGAAGGTGATAGCCCAGATTACCGTCTTAAGCGGGGGCTAGCCCACATCCTCCGTAGCAGCTTTTGTACCTTCGAGGTCGTTAGTCCTTTGGAACCTCAACTGTTACGGGAGCGTGTGTTTGCTCTATCTGCTCTAGAGGTTCCGAGTCCCCAACAGAGTAGGCAAACACTTAGGATCTTAGCCGACCAGCTCAGCCACGAACTAGAGCGGGAAGTTATGCCGGAGCAGATTCGGACGAGTCTTTATGCAGATTTAGCCGAGAATCGCATCCTGACGCAGTTTGATGCCCCGTCGCCGTCAGACTTGCTGCACCGCTACAATCTGTCGCAGGTGCAGGGCGTTTTCTATCGCGCTAGTCACCTCACCCTGAATGCCCATCGCAATGTTCCTGGTGAGTATAAGCTTTTATTTCGCTATCTGAAATTATTTCAACTGATGGCCTACATAGAGGGTGATGCAGACCATGGCTTCACTATTACCATAGATGGGCCCACAAGTCTATTTAGTCCGAGTACTCGTTATGGTCTGGCGATCGCTAAGCTACTCCCAGCCTTATTGCACGTTACCAAATGGAGCCTCAGTGCCACGCTCCAGACCCGCGACTTCTACACAAACACCTGGAAAACCGGACGGTTCAGCCTCAACTCGGATTGTGGCTTGGTGTCCCACTATCCACCTGGCAAGCCTTATGACAGTATGCTGGAGGCATCTTTTGCAGACCGTTGGGACTCGCTGAAAACCGACTGGGTGCTAGAGCGGGAAGTTGACCTTATCCCTATCCCCGGTAGTGTGATGATTCCAGATTTTCGCCTGGTGCATCCGGATGGGCGCACGTTCTTACTAGAAATTGTAGGCTACTGGCGACCGGAATATTTGCAAAAGAAATTCGCCCAAGTGCGCCGCGCTGAGTGCGATAACTTGATTTTGGCAATTTCGGAGCGACTGAATTTGGAGAAAGCTGGGGTAAAGGTGAGCGATGTCCCGGCAAGGATTGTGTGGTTTAAGGATAAGTTGTTGCCTAAAGCAGTGTTAGCACTGATCGAGTGATATGAGACTCCCGGTAATACTGCTTTAGGCGAGACCGGGATTTATTAGTGGTACGAGCACTTATAATCCAGGCATACCAATATAACGTGGAAGTTGCTTAATCTGCTCAATCCAGCTCAACACATGGGGATATCCCTCCAGAGAAATCTTCCCATCCGGCGCTAGCCCGACATAGGGGAAGCAAGCCACATCTGCAATCGTGGGGCGATCAAGTTCGAGCCAGTTCCGCTCCTGCAAGTGTTCGTCCAGAATCTGGAGGATCTTATGTCCTTTCTGTTGCGCTAGCTCCAGGTCTATCTTCGCGTTGAACAGGAAATGTAATCTGGCGGCGGCAAGACCATGTTGGATCTCGTTAGCCGCAGTGGACAACCACTGCACTACTTTACTCATCGGCTCAGCCTCTATAGGCAGCCAGTCTTCACCGCCATAGCGTCGTGCAAGATACACTAGAATTGCTTGGGCATCCCGAATGACCACTTCACCATCACTGAGAACTGGTACTTGTCCAAGCGGGTTCAGCTTTAGAAATTGTGGAGATTTCTGCTCACCTCTGAGCAGGTTAACAGGCACAAGCTCATGTTCTAACCCAAGCAGTGAGAGCATTAGCCGTCCTTTATGACAATTCCCCGATAACTCGACATTGTACAGCTTGATCATTATCCGCTCCTTTAATCTATCTGTGATTGTAGGCTCTCAAATCCACAAGCGCGCATAAATATAAGCGATAGTTTCATCAATGACTTCTCGCACACCTTCGCTAGAAGTCCACCAATGGTTTGGTTCATAATCTAGCGTTTGTGCGGCAATCACACCGATTTTAAGTTTTGGAGAAAGTACTTTTTTGAACAGTAGCCAGCTCCTACGGGCATGAACGTCAAATGTATAAAGATTGATTGATTCTAGCTTTAAATCTAAATTTGATAGCCACTGATGAAATGCGACAGCAGATGCATAGGTACGGTCTTTGATAACTCCAGGTGCAGGAACGGCTACCACCTTCTGTTTTTCCAAACCCAGTGCCTTCAAACTCGCTGCCGAAAATTCAGCATAGCTCTTGTATTCAGCCAGATAAAACCCTTTTTGCAAGGGGCCTCCCGTAGTAATTATTTGGCGATATTTACCGTTTTTAAATTCAGTGATGGCCTGTTTTAGGGCGTAGTCTGGTACCCATCCTTCAACGACCAAAAAATCAGCCTTGAGCGGGGAAGTTACGGCCAGAAATGGGTGGATATGAGTAATTGTGAAAATGATTAAAGTAGCAGCACATAACAGAACAACTCCCCATCCCTGAGCCGTAAGTGTCCACTTTTGGTGGCGATGTATTAGACGGATTCTTGGGATTTTTTTGTTCTGGCGGGTTTTGGTAGCCATTAGCCTGTCGTTCAGTTTCAACGGAGCAAAGCGCAAGTATGATAACTCAATTCTTTGATTTGAGTACAACTGCCACTTTGGTATCCTGGCTGCCCCCACCTACGCTCAAGAGCAGGAGAGACAGATTCTTCGCTACAAGCCTCGCCCTTCGTGCCAAGAACAGCCCTATTCTATAGTTGAACGCCAACTTCACTGCCCAGGCATTGAGTGTCGCATTTACTTTCTCAGGTGCCCAGAACTGACCAAAAGTCTGTATCTTTTCGTCTAGGAAGCGCATCGAGTGGTCGAGAGGCGCTAGAAATGAAGAGGCGTTTGGGAAGTTGAGGTAGTCTGTGAACAGGAACTGCTTGTCCGCAGTATTCGCGTTGAGTTGGCTGACCACATGTGTGCAGTTCAGGTTTAGGGGGGCAAGAGGAAACAGCCGCGACCGCGTTTGTAAGCAACGCACCCGCTGGGGGTTCCCATCAGCCACCGCCGATTGGTGTGGAACAAAAGGAATTGGGGCCTGATTTGTGTCCCACTACAGCGCAGCCAAGTATGGTCCCGCTGCTGCCGCCGTCACGTCCGCCTGTGCTTTCGCCAGGGTAAGCCACGACTAAACCCCAACAGTCGCTTCCATTCCCAGCAGGAGATGGACGACTTTTACCAGGCGCTCTTTTGAGTTGGGTAAAAGCAAGGGGATTGCACAACCTTCGGCATGGGCTCTAGCCATCATCAAAGGCATCAATTCAGAAGGGCTCCCGTGCGAATATCTCTCGGAGTTTCGAGCTTTTCCTTACCGGAGGTTTGGATCAGTTGGGATAGTGAAACTAGTGAAACCGAATCAAATATCGTTGCCTCTGCTAATCCCATCGACCTTGAGCCAGTGCTTTTAAATAGGCCCGACACAGAACTCCCGGAGATTCCCGCTGGCTCAAGCCCAATAACTCAGGTGGAGGGGCCGACACTACGTCAACACTAAAATACTTTCCGTTTCGCCACTTTCAAATTGAATGAGCGTGTCCAAATTATCTCTCAAAACTTGAATAATCTTTGATGTTGGACTATTACCAATCCGAAGATAAATAAACTTGGGTGGATGACCATAAAGTAAACTGCGCTGGTGAAAGTCAGAATCTTTAGAAACAATCACAAACCCATTCGTCTTTGCATATTCCCAGAGCATTGCATCGTCAGTGTTGGTCAGCCCTAATGTCTTGACATGCTCAGAATTGGGATACAAATCGACAATCCTATTAATAATTCGGTCTGAGAGGTTTTCATCTAATAGCAGTTTCACAGCGATGTCATAAATAGCTTTTTCTCGCGCTCGGCTGCAAAAGCAAGACAAGCTTTGATGTCTTCTGATGTAAGTTCAGAAAAATCCTCCAGAATTTCCGCCTCAGTCATACCACCTGCTAGGTATTCTAAGATGTCATACACTGTAATTCGCATCCCCCGAATACACGGCTTCCCACTACGCTTTCCAGGCTCAATTGTAATGATGTGTTGGTAGTCCATAAAAGTGGCATGAGGAAGGATATTTATTTACATTATATCGAAAACTCTTGCTGCTACAGACTGAGAATACTGCTAGAGTCTATCCGCAAGTTATTGAGCAGCCTCTGCTAAAGTCCTCACCGGGATGATTTCAAAATGACCGATATCGCTCCAAGCTTTGATCCAAACATCAAGGCGGTGGCCCAACTCATAGCGGCGTTAATTCAGTTTGAGCTAGAACATGTTGATTACGCGATTCTTGAGTTTTTGCAGCGCTCGAGAAAGCTTCACTCCACGGCAGTTGCTCTACTTGGAAAGAATGGAGGCAGATTATGTCAAGAGCAATTGATGGCAAAAGAGCCAACTTGTCTCCTCTGGTCAACTTCGGCTCCTCACGCGCGAGTCAACGGATTTACACGGCCTAAAGGGGTTACAAAGACTCAAGACATAAATGTGCACTACTAAACAATATGCAATTCTTACGTGACCCACAGATGGACGGTTCTGAGGGTTGCACATTCGTGACAAGCGTGTTTCGCTCGGGCAATTATTTTTGTGGAACATTCTAAGGGAGAATTGTTGCAGCGCCGACAAGCAGGCACACAATAGATACAGCAGCCACTTTACGTCTGTATGAGCTTAAATTAACCGGATTTGGAGCTAAGCGGCTGGTTATTTCGATCGCCACGAGCCTTCTGGCACTTCGACGTTTCGCTCCGCAGCCACCAGCGCCTGTTTTACGCCTGCGCTGGCGAAGCGGACACAGTAGACAGGTTTTGCACGTTCGAAGCGCCAACTCTCGGAAAGAGTGCCTGCATCCACGGGATCATAGCCGAATTGATCCATCAGCTTGGCCACGATAATCCAGCAGATTGCAGGTAGATGAAGTACAGTGGGAGGCGTTGTGAACTAGTAATGCTCTGGCATAAACCGTGTACTCGGCTTACTTGAAATCAGCTGTATTACCACAGGCGGGAGTGTCGGATCTTCACTTTTGAGTTGCATCACCACCATTTTGCCCTCCCGAGCGGAAACCTATCAAAAGTGCTGCTGCGCCTTCACTCTCATATCTCTGCGTCGGAACCCAAACGTGGGAATAATTCCTCCGCCGACACTCCGCCGCCACTCACGCTTTTAACCCAAAACACGGCGCGGGACCTGCAGCATCTCAGTGATCGCCACACTTGCGCTCCACTCATCTAAATTTCGCTCACTACTGCCTCGAGCGCTTCGGCTCCGAGAGGGCTGATTTACCTAGCGCTTAGGGATTTCTCGGCGAATTTTCTAGCCTCGCGCTCGTACCATTGGCGGTAGCGAACAAAGAGAATGTCTGCTTTTACTGAGCAGTTCCAGTACCCGTCGCCACTCTCGTGCCTCTCGTATTGTGCCTTCACGATGGGTAAGTCCTCGTCAAGGATCTGGTGAGATAAGCGTCTCAGTTGCCAGCTCACGAGTGGGTTCCATGTCAGCCAGTTCCTACATATGAACAGGAAGAGCCTTGTCTTACTCTTGGTAAGTGGCACTGGGTATTGATTCGCAACTAGCCGCCACCCAGGTTTTGGGCTAGAGGCTATCTGTACTAAGCAAGGCGGTTCGAAAGTGAAAACCATGTCGTCGTACCCGTCCTCGCTGTCAGGATTCCTGAGCATCGAGCGCAGTCCACGGTCATAGTCCACAAGATCGACCTCCACCGCGCCTGGCGAGAATTTTCGCTTTTTGCCGAGGGAATTCGTGTGCATGAAGGCAATATGGGTGAAATCAAAAGTGCCCGCAACCATAATGTGATGCGACACTTCCTGCTCCCTGACAATGATGTCGTGTGTCCAACCCGCCTCCGTGGTGCCCTCCGGTAGGCGAAGCGGGGTAGCTGTGGCTGGGTTCCCTGCCCATACCCAGATAACTTTGCCGTGTTCCTCGGTGGGGTAGGCAAAGCGACACTTGGCGCTCTTTGGGATCTTTATGTGTTCAGCTAGGCTAGGAATTTTCTTACACTCGCCGCCCTCCCCGAACTGCCAACCGTGGTAGGCGCACTCAAGATTCCCTTCCTTGACCATTCCTAAAGAAAGAGGCGTGCCTTGGTGCGGGCATGCGTCGTGAAGGCAAACCACGCGCCCATTGCCGTCCCTAAAAAGTACGAGCGGATCTCCTAGAAGAGAAGTCCCATATGGCTTGTGTGCGGTTACCTCTGAGGAAAGGGCTAGTGGATACCAGTAGTTTTTCAAAAATTCCATAAATAAGACCTCTTTTCAATAGAAAAGTGCTAAATAACTGTTTTATGCTCTTAACGTAAATACTTCAGCTAAGTATTTTTTTCCCGAGATTGCAGGTTTCAAGCTGTAACGTCGTTATTCCCCTTTTACAGCCGTTGAAGCTGACTCGTGGTTCTTTGTGTTAACTGGTTTGCTAGTTAATTTCATATAGAGTTTATTCAACGGAGTCTAAATAAAAGTTTAAGACTGTAGATGTTATGTTTGTTTAATGTAGAACTTTAGGAAGTTCAGGAGATTTTGTAAAAATTGAGTAGATTTTGCCATGTTTATTTTTTATAACTGTCAACTCCATAAATCAGACTGTCTAAGTCTCATCATCCCAAGTTCGCAACTGCAAATAGACCAGCAACAGCGCTACAGCAAGCAGTACCGTAGCGGCGGCGGCAGCATAGCCGAAATCAAATTGAGCGAAAGCCTCGTCGTAGATGTAGTACACCAGCAAATTCGTGGAGTTCAACGGGCCACCCCCAGTGATGACATAAACCTGCTCAAAACTCCGCAGCGTGAAAATGGCAGTCGTGATGGTGGCAAAGACAAGGGTAGACCGCAAGCCAGGCAGGGTTATATGCCAAAACTGCTGCCAAGCACCGGCTCCATCTAACTCAGCTGCCTCATAACGACTGGGAGGAATCGCTTGTAGCCCAGCCAAAAACACCACCATATTGAAACCCAGCTGTTTCCAGATACTCAACAAAATCAGCACCGGCATTGCCCAGGTGGTGCTGCCCAGCCAGGGAATAGGTTCAATTCCAATCGAACTCAGCAGCGCATTGACTGGCCCTTCGGTTTGAAACAGCCAGCGAAATCCTAAACCAGCTGCCACAAGGGAAGTGATAGAGGGAAGGAAATAGGCACTTCGCAGCAGTCCTCGCAGAGCAAATGCACGATTTAACAGCACCGCCAGTCCCAAGGGGATAACCAGACTGGGAATGACGGTGGCAATGGTGAAATAAGCTGTGTTACCGAGAACTTGCCAGAAATCAGGGTTGAGTAATAAGCGCCAGTAGTTTTTCAAGCCAATCCAGTGGACACCAGCTAAGGTAAAACTACCGGCAGTAAAGCTCAGGTAAAACAGATCAGCGATCGGCCACAAGAGAAATATGCCCAGCAGGATGAGTGCTGGAGCAAGAAAAATCCAGGCTGCGATCGCATCATTATCAAGCCCCGACTTACCATATAGTCTTGGCATGTTTAAATTTTCCTCTCTGCTGCTATGACGCCTCATCCAGTATCAGCTGAATCTAACCCTGATTCTACCCCTAGCCTGGTTTCTCCCAAAGTTCCGCTCAATTTACCAAAAGAAGACGTACCGTTGAAACTGGGAATTATGGCTTCTGGGAATGGCAGTAACTTTGAGGCGGTTGCCAGCGCGATCGCACAAGGGCAGCTGAATGCTCAAATTCAAGTCTTGATTTACAATAACCCGGAGGCTAAGGTGACGGCACGAGCAGCCAACTGGGCTGTCCCAGCTGTTTTGTTGAATCACCGTGACTTCCAGCACCGGGAAGATTTCGACCGGCAAATTGTCCAGACATTGCGGCAGTATGAAGTGGAGTGGGTTGTGATGGCAGGCTGGATGCGATTGGTGACACCCGTACTGATTGATGCCTTTCCTGACCAGATTATCAATATCCATCCGAGTTTGTTGCCCAGTTTTCGGGGAGTCCGGGGAGTGGAGCAGGCTCTCGACGCCGGAGTGAAAATTACTGGTTGTACCGTTCATATCGTGTCTCTAGAAGTGGACAGCGGCCCGATTTTGCTCCAAGCCGCTGTGCCGGTGCTACCAGAAGACACCCCAGAAACGCTTCACGCCCGAATTCAAGTTCAGGAACATCGGATTTTGCCCCCCGCGATCGCCCTTGCTACCATTCGGGCTAAAAAGGAGAGACGCGATCAAATGTCCGGTAGTAGGGATAGTTAGCAATATTAAGCAGTTCTCGGTCTCCTAGACTGTCGCCGTAAGCATACAAGCAATACCCGCTTAAATCTCCCAAGTATGCTTTCAGGCGCTCTACCTTTTCTATGCCGTAGCAATTCTTTCCCAAAATCCGTCCGGTCACAATACCAGATTGAACCTCCAGTCGCGTGCTAATGACCTGGTCAAAGCCCATCTGCTCTCCCCAAGGCAACAAATAAGCCTCTAGAGATGCACTGAGAACCACGAGCTGATGTCCTTGTTCTTGATGCCATCGTAGACGCCGCAAAGCTTCTGGGCGGAGCAACTGGGGGATTACCTGTACAGCAAACCTTTGTCCTAGTTTGTAGAGTCGTTCTTCTGGCCAATTGGCAAAGAAGTAACTCAGCATTGCTTCCTTAGCTCGCCAATTCGGTATGAGTCGCAAGGCATACCTCAGCAACATCGGACTCAAAACCAACATTCCCCACCAAAATCTTAATCTACCCACAGCCCGAAGCAGGAAAGGGAACATTGAGTCGCGTCGGGTCAGAGTGCCATCGAAATCAAAGACTGCTACAACAGAATCGGTTGATTGTGCCCATGAAGACTCAACCACTAGTGAAAAGCCTCTGTCATTGGTTCATCACTTCATCAAGGGTGTAAGGACATACAGCAGGAAACATCTCTGTTCGTATTTTGGTTTCCTTGCTGCAATCTAGCTAAAATCTAGCAAAACACTATTTTGCCGTAACCGTTTATGCGGGGAAAAGCTGTGGATGTGGAAGTGGAAGCCCATCGAGAGAACTCTTTCTGGAGTAGGGGGAGAACCCGATCGAGCCTCACTTTCCTGAGTTTTTTCCTAGTGACAATTTTTTGGGTTTGGTGTTTAGGCACAGGAGGAGCACCCGCTTCAGCCCGTGCTCCTGTGGTAAATCCCATCGTCCAAGGTTTGCTTAATGCCCCCCAGCTAGTTCAGCAAGGTAGAAAACTGTATGAAGCAGGGCAGTTGTCCCAAGCGGTGACAATTTGGCAACAGGCAAACTCGGCATTCATTGCCCAAAGGGATGTGCTGAATCAAGCTATGGTGTTGAGCAATCTCTCCGTCGCTTATCAGCAACTCGGACAGTGGCCCCAAGCAACCGCAGCGATCGCATCCAGCCTGAAACTGTTACAGACACGACATCTGGCCGGATCGAAACAGCGATTGAAAATCCTTGCCCAAGTCCTGAACACCCAAGGTAGTCTGCAATTAGCACTCGGACAATCGGAACAAGCTCTAACCACCTGGCAACGGGCTGCTGCCACCTATACTCAAGCAGGTGATGATGTCGGGACTACCCGTAGCCTAATCAATCAAGCCCAAGCCTTGCAAGCATTAGGACTTTACCGTAGGGCCTTGGTGACATTAACCCAAGTGCATCAAACTCTTCAAAAACAACCAGACTCCCTGATCAAGGCGGCTGGATTGCGCAGTCTTGGCAATGCTCTGCGCGTGGTTGGTGAGTTAGACGAGTCGCGGCAGATATTGCGGCAAAGTTTGGCTGTGGCTCAACACCTGAAATCCCCCTCAGACATGGGGGAGGCACTGTTCAGTTTAGGCAATACAGCCCGCTCCCAGCAAGACCTAGCAGCTTTAGCGTTCTATCAACAGTCTGCAACCGCATTCTCTGCTCAAATCACGAGGATACAAGCCCAACTGAATCAACTCAGTCTCTTGCTGGAAACTGAGCAATTGAGTGCTGCACAGGCTTTGTCACCTAAAATCCAATCTCAGATCACCACTTTGCCCCCAAATCAGACTGCGGTCTATGCTCGAATTGACTTTGCCCAGAGTTTGATCAAGTTGGGGACTAGCAACTCCTATATTGCCCAGCTTTTAGCCACAGCCGTCCAACAAGCCAAAAGCCTGGGAGACCAGCGAGCAGAAGCCTATGCCATCGGTAATCTTGGTGGACTGTACGAACATACTCAACAGTGGTCGAGTGCCCAAGACCTGACCCAGCGAGCCCTCCTCCTTGCCCAAGGCATTAATGCCCCAGACATTGCCTATCGCTGGCAGTGGCAGTTAGGACGCTTACTCAAAGCTCAAGGAGATATCAAAGGAGCGATCGCAGCTTATAGCCAGGCGGTAATCACCCTCCAGTCTCTCCGTAGTGATTTGGTCGCCATTAATCCAGAAGCCCAGTTTTCTTTTCGGGAGCAGGTGGAACCCGTCTATCGGCAGTTAGTCGATTTACTCTTGCAATCTAAGGGCAAATCCTATCCCACTCAGGAAAACTTAGTGCAAGCTCGTAAGGTGATCGAATCTCTCCAGTTAGCCGAACTAGACAACTTTTTTCAGTCAGCCTGTTTATCAGGCAAGTCAGTGCTAATTGACAAGGTAGTTGACCAGAATAACCCAATGGCAGCAGTCATCTATCCGATTATTTTGCCGGATCGTTTAGAGGTCATCCTTAAGCTACCTCAGCAGCCTCGTCTACGCCATTACAGGATTGATGAATCCCAAACCAGCGTGGAACAAACCCTAGAGCAACTGCGGCAAAAGATAACAGAACCCGACACTATTAAAGATTTTAGGTCTTTATCTCAACAGGTATATGGTTGGTTGATTGAACCCTACGTTGCAGAGTTGGAGAAGAGTGGAGTCAAAACACTGGTGTTTGTGCCGGATGGTTCTTTGCGGAATATCCCTATGGCAGCCCTCTACGACGGCAAGCAGTATCTGGTAGAGAAATACGCTGTAGCCCTGAACCTAGGTTTGCAACTTCTGGAGCCCAAACCTTTCCCACAGGGACGGTTAAAAGCCCTAACTGCCGGACTGAGCGAGGCACCTCCAAACTCGATCTATCCGGCGCTACCCCAAGTAAAGTTTGAATTCAATCTAATTGAGAAAGCTGGCGTTTCCACTAGGGAACTCCTTAATCAGCAGTTCACCAGCAAGGCGCTTGAAAAACAGATTGACACGTCTCCTTTCAATGTGATCCATCTTGCGACTCACGGTCAGTTTAGTTCTCAAGCCAAGGATACATTTATTCTCGCCTCGGATGGCCCAATCAATGTCAAGCAGTTGGACACCTTACTCCGAACTAGAAACCAAAGCAGGTCAGAAGCTGTCGAATTACTGGTTCTTAGTGCCTGCGAGACAGCTACTGGGGACAGACGAGCTGCTTTGGGACTCGCTGGCGTAGCCGTGCGGGCTGGGGCACGCAGTACCCTGGCTTCTTTGTGGCATATAAACGATCAGGCTACTGCCATCTTTGTAGGTGAATTCTATCGAGAGTTAGCTAAGGCCAAGGTTACTAAAGCCGAAGCTCTTCGTCGTGCCCAACTGACTCTGTTGAAAAACTATCCTAATTACAGCCGTCCTGGTTATTGGGCACCTTATGTTCTGGTGGGAAACTGGCTTTGACACGATTCAACAATAACCAGACAAAAATGAAACAATTATTTACATTTTTTTTTAGTAATACGATATAGAATAGATAACCCTTGAAAAATAACCAGGTTCAGGCAGGGAGGGAGCGGGGGCGATCCCGCGAATGGCAAATTTTCCCATAATCAAGAAAATTGACACAAATCTAAGCCTCTATGCAACCTCGTAGAATTGCTCGTGAACTCGCTCTTTTAAGCCTTAGCCAGCTGCCGTCCTCACCAGAGAAACTAGCAACGCAGCAACTATCCAATTTGGTACTCGCAGCGATACGTACCCTAACGACAGAAGCTCAAGAGGCGCTCTCAAATGCAGCTGCAGAACTCCAACGTGGGAGCGATCGCCTCCTGAATAGCCAAACGCGCGCCGTGGATGTAGAAACTGCCAGAACCATGGTCAACGAGTCGATTGAACTTACCCAAAGCGCAATTAACCGGGTCGGCATGGCAGTGGAAATGCCAGAATTCATTCATTTGGCTAATCAGCAAGAAGTCCGCAGCTACGCCCTAGAGATTGCCAGTACAGTGAGCGCGAAGCGAATTCAAATAGACGAAAAGCTCTCCCTTGCCTTGGTGGATTGGCAAGTTGATCGCCTAGCCCAAATCGACCGGGATATTCTGCGAATCGCAGTTGTAGAAATCCTGTTTTTAGGAGTTCCGGATCGTGTGGCGATTAACGAAGCAGTGGAACTAGCCAAACGCTACAGTGGTGAAGAAGGACATCGGTTTATCAATGGCGTTTTGCGCCGGGTGACAGAGCAGAACAAGGCTACAGCTTTCCCAGGTTGAGAAAGTTGGTCTTAGTTGGTAAATAGTTTAAGTCTGTCCTCAACACACATAGTTAATTTTAGCTGGCAACTAAAATAGGTGCAATGGTTTTTAATTGGTTCCGTCGTCAAAATAGTGATCGTGCCACCCCCCAAGAGCAGGAACAGCCCACAAGCGCTCCGTCGCCTTTATCACCAGCTGAAGTAGCCTCAACGGAGCAGCAATCTCAAGATGTGGCGCCATCCTCCCTGAACTGGGCTAAGGCAGCTTACAAAAACATCAAGCAACAATCGGAGCAGGCAACCGAACCTGCCGCAGAGACAGAGTCATTAGAAAAAATTGAACCAGTCACCCCCGTTGCCGACTCACCAGCGGGCACACAATCTGAAGTTTGGGAGCCGTCTGCACCAGCCCCATTGCCCTTGTGGGCGATGGGAATGTCAGACCGGCAAGCCAGACTCGAACGGCTCAAGGCAACCGCCATTGAAGCACCAGAAGAGGTAGTCACTCCCCCAGCGGTAGCAAAAGCTGATGCGACCGCAACGCCAGAGGCACCGGCGGAAGTTCCTGGGCTTGCCTTTGACGAAGGGTTTTTATGGTCAGCAGAAATTCTGGCGGCGCAAGGTCGTCGTCCTGAAGACATTTCCATCGAAGAAATCACCTGGTTGAAGAAGCTACGGCAAGGGTTAGACAAAACTCGTCGTAACATTGTCAACCAACTGAAGGCCATTGTCGGTCAGGGACCGCTGAACCAAGCGGCGGTGATGGAGATAGAGGCGTTGCTGTTGCAAGCCGATGTTGGGGTGGAGGCTACGGATACCATTATCAACACCCTGCAAAACAAACTGCGAACAGAAGTTTTGCCGCCCGACGCCGCGATCGCTTACCTCAAACAACTGCTACGGGATATGCTAGACCGGCCCCTGCACGAATCCCACAATCCCACCTTTGCTCCAGAAAAAGGCACCCTGAACATCTGGTTGATGACTGGGGTAAATGGCGCTGGCAAAACCACCACCATCGGCAAAATTGCCCACATTGCCCAAAAATCTGGCTACAAATGCTTGATTGGCGCAGCTGATACTTTCCGGGCGGCAGCGGTGGAACAAGTCAAGATTTGGGGGCAGCGAAGTGGGATCGAGGTAATTGCCAATCCGGGACAGAATACAGACCCAGCTGCTGTGGTGTTTGATGCGATCGCAGCTGCCCAATCGCGGGGTACAGAATTACTCCTAGTGGACACCGCAGGGCGGCTCCAGAACAAGAAAAACTTGATGGACGAACTCAGCAAAATCCGTCGGATTGTGGACAAAAAAGCCCCCAATGCTAAGGTGGAATCCCTATTGGTTCTAGACGCCACCCTCGGTCAAAATGGACTGCGGCAAGCCGAAGTTTTTGCACAAGCCGCCCACCTGAGCGGGGTTGTCTTAACCAAGCTCGACGGCACTGCTAAGGGGGGCGTCGCCCTTGCCGTCGTGCAGCAGCTGGGTTTGCCCATCCGTTTTATTGGTGCTGGTGAAGGAATTGAAGACCTCCGCCCCTTTTCCAGCTACGAATTCGTCGAAGCCCTGATGAGCAACTAGTAACAGTGCCTCAACCGCCTCCTCAACCCGCTGACCGTAGTAGCAGTGCCGCTGCCGATGTCACCCCAGTTTTTGCCCTCAAAGAACTGGTGGCGCGTTTGCATCGGGAACAGCACAAGATCCAAGACCTGCTAAGTTCTTTAGGATTTGCCCTCAGAAGCTTTAATAATCTGAATCAGTTTCTGGAGCTGATTCCGATGATGGCTACTCGGGTAACCGATGCCGATGGCAGCGCACTGGTTCTGTTTAAACCCAACGGTCAAGTCAGGTTGGAGCGGCTACACTGGCCGGATAGTCAGCAGGAAAAGAAGATCCGCAAGGCGCTAGAAACCGCAATCAGTATCGTCACAGCCTCTTTAACTACCGCCCATCTAGTATCGGCAACCCCGGCTTTAGATGACCAGGTGAGCCGCTACTTAGGGCCAGAAATTCAGTTGTTTGGAACACCCATTCCCGTCAGGAATATAGAACGGGGGCGACTCTACGTCTTCAGCCGCGACCCAGAATATACCTGGACGGAAACCAGACAGAAGTTAGTCCGGTTAGTGGCAGACCAAACGGCAGTAGCGATCGAACACGATGAACTGACGGTGGAACTGCGTAAAAAAGAACGCCTAGACCGGGAGCTAGAAATTGGCGCAGAAATCCAACTGCAACTGCTGCCGCGCCAATACCCCACCATTCCGGGTGTGTCTCTTGCTGCCTTGTGCCGACCAGCTAATCGTGTGGGAGGAGACTACTACGACTTTATTCCTACTAACCACAACCAGAGTCAGCCAAATTCTATTGGTGGGAACCAAACCAGTCGTTGGGGGCTGGTGATTGGCGACGTTATGGGCAAAGGCGTTCCAGCGGCTCTGATTATGACCATGACGCGGGGAATGCTGCGAGGAGAGGTGCTCAATGATCACTCCCCGGCTCAGATTCTGCAAAAATTGAACCGGGTAATGTATGCCGATCTGGAAAATTCGCACCGCTTTGTGACGCTGTTTTACTCAGAGTATGACCCCCAGACCCACATCCTGTCTTATAGCAATGCGGCACACAATCCGCCTTTGTTATGGCAAGCCAAAACTTTGGAAGTCAAGCGCCTGGATACATTCGGAATGCTAATCGGGCTGGATGCCCACAGCCAGTACGAAGATGCTCAGGTACAGCTCGAGCCTAAGGACACGATTCTTTATTACACAGATGGGTTTACCGATGCGGCTAACCAAAGTGGCGATCGCTTCGACGAAGAAAACCTAATCCGCGCTTTCTACTGGGCTTGTGAGCATTGCCAAGGACCCCAGGCGATTCTGGAGTATCTTTTTGATCAAGTTCAGAAATTTATCGGTTCAGCCACCGGCAATAGGGATGATATGACTCTTGTTGTCCTGCAACTTCATTGATACTCCTGTTGATGGGTTTAGAGTATAATCTTGAACTCTAGCAACTCAGGTTGAACAAAAGTTGGATAAGGAACTTACTCCACAACCAGCGGTGACTGCACAAAAAACCTGGAGCCAGCGCTTTGAATCGGCGCTCCATCCGGCGATCGCCCGCTTCAATGCCAGTATCGGCTTCGATATTGAACTGATTGAGTACGACCTCAACGGCTCTGTCGCCCACGCTAAAATGCTCGCTCATACCGGCATTATTTCAGCTCAGGAGTCCGAGCAGCTAGTCTCCGGCTTAGAACAAATTCGCCAGGAATACCGGCAAGGAAAATTTAACCCCGGCATCGAGGCGGAAGATGTGCATTTTGCCGTCGAGCGTCGGCTGACAGAGCTTGTCGGTGATGTAGGTAAAAAGCTGCACACCGCGCGATCGCGTAACGACCAAGTTGGTACCGACACGCGACTTTACCTGCGTGACCAAATTGACCAGATTCGCACCGCTCTCGGCAAATTTCAGGGCGTGTTACTAGATTTAGCTGAGCAAAACGTTGAAACCCTAATTCCCGGCTACACGCACCTACAACGGGCACAACCTCTGAGTTTGGCACACCATCTCCTAGCTTACTTCGAAATGGCCCAGCGTGACACAGAACGCTTATTAGACGTAAGAAGGCGGGTAAATATTTCGCCCCTTGGTAGTGGCGCCTTGGCAGGAACCACGTTTCCGATTGATCGACACTACACAGCTCAGTTGCTGGGTTTTGAAGGTGTTTATGCTAATAGCCTGGATGGGGTGAGCGATCGCGATTTTGCGATTGAATTCCTCGCTAGCGCTAGCCTGATCATGATTCACCTCAGCCGCCTGTCGGAGGAAGTGATTCTCTGGTCTAGTCAGGAATTCAACTTTGTCAATCTCAAAGACAGCTGCGCCACCGGCTCCAGCATTATGCCCCAAAAGAAAAACCCCGACGTGCCAGAACTGGTGCGGGGCAAGACTGGTCGAGTATGCGGTCATCTCCAAGCGCTGCTGGTGCTGATGAAGGGCTTACCCTTGGCCTATAACAAAGACCTGCAAGAGGACAAAGAGAGCCTGTTCGACACTGTAAACACTATCCAAGCCTGTCTAGAAGCAATGACTATTCTGCTACGCGAGGGGCTGGAATTTCGCACCTCTCGCTTGGCAGAAGCAGTCGCTGAAGACTTTTCAAATGCCACCGATGTCGCCGACTATCTGGCAGCGCGGGGTGTCCCCTTCCGGGAAGCCTACAACCTCGTGGGTAAAGTCGTGAAAACTTGCGTTACCGCAGGTTCGCTCCTCAAAGATTTGAGCCTGGAGGAGTGGAAAGCTCTGCACCCGGCCTTTGAGTCAGATATTTATCAGGCCATCACTCCCCGACAAGTGGTTGCCGCTCGCAATAGTTACGGCGGCACTGGCTTTGAACAGGTACACAAAGCAATTCTTGCTGCCCGGTCTCAACTTACTGCTGAGTCCTAAATCTCACCAAGGGTGTACATCCGTACACCCTTACTAAACTGAGAACTGAGTAAGGGCGAGCGTATTCGTTGGCAGGCGACTTAGGTCACAGCTGCTGCACCTTCATCTTCTTCACTCTTCGGCGATCTTTGTTGGAACCTTCTCTGGAAACGACCCGTAGTGGTTCGTTTCCGAAACTTGCGGGCGTATGCCTGGTTCCGTAGCGCCTTTTCTTTTTTCGGGTTACGGCGCTTAGCCATGTTCACCTCGTTTATAAACAACCAAAATGATAGCTCTAAACCTCCCAGAGGCAATCTCAAGTACCGATGTTATCGATATGCTTCCAGCCTAGCAGATCAATTTAATCACAGTTTAGCATTCTTTTAACATAGCGTGATTGCCTTGCCGATGTCAATAGTCATCCAGAATTAAGGGCAAAGAATTTAAATTTGTCAGTATTCATCGCTATATGTTTGTCATCGACGCGATGCTAGGATTAAGATGGTATAATGTACACGTCAGACCAGAAAGCCACGCCACAGAGATTTTTGCTGATTTGATCGGGAATACGCTTGAAAGTTATTTCTTATTTTGCTATAGCAATTGAGTTTATGCGCGGCTTATGGCAGTTTGCACAAACCGTACTGGGTATAATTTTCCGCCATCCCATCCCTGGCACCAGTATCATACCGATTTTGCCTGATGGTCGGATTGTTCTGATTCGGCGGCGCGACAATGGGCGCTGGGCTCTGCCTGGAGGGATCGTGGACTGGGGGGAGGATATTCCCACGGCGGTGCAACGGGAGTTGGCAGAGGAAACCGGACTGGAGTTGGTGAAGATTCGCCGCTTGGTTGGTGTTTACTCCGCACCAGACCGCGATCCGAGAATTCATTCGATTTGTATCGTGGTCGAAGCAGATGTGCAGGGGAGGATGGAAGTTAGGGATACGCTGGAAGTGATTGAGATCGAGGCTTTTCCCCCTACATCCCTGCCTGCGGGTCCGCTCTCCCATGACCACGCGACTCAGTTGCAAGACTATTTTGAAGGCTTGACAACGCTAGCTTAAAGTCTAGAACAGGCAGCGCTAAGATCGTTAAGCACTGTTTTGCTCTGCCCCCATGTCTGATTGCTTCGTACCTCGCAACGCCGACATTTCAGACGCTTCGCCAGCTGAATCCTCAAACGGGAATCATGCCGCCCTCCCCAACCAGAATAGCCAGAATACCATCCGCATTCGGGGAGCTAGGCAGCACAATCTGAAGAATATTGACCTGGATCTGCCGCGCGATCGCTTGATTGTGTTCACTGGTGTCTCTGGTTCGGGCAAATCTTCCCTCGCCTTTGACACTATCTTCGCCGAAGGGCAGCGCCGGTATGTTGAATCCCTGAGTGCCTATGCTAGGCAATTCTTAGGGCAGCTGGATAAACCGGATGTGGAGGCAATTGAGGGGCTGAGTCCAGCCATTTCTATTGACCAGAAATCTACCTCCCACAATCCTCGCTCTACCGTTGGCACAGTCACAGAGATTTATGACTATCTGCGACTGTTATTTGGACGGGCAGGTGAGCCGCATTGTCCCATATGCGATCGCTCGATTGCGCCTCAGACAATTGACCAAATGTGCGATCGGATCATGGAACTACCCGATCGCACCCGCTTTCAAGTCCTGGCTCCAGTCGTGCGGGGCAAAAAAGGCACCCACCGCAAACTGATATCCAGTTTGGCTGCCGAGGGGT
The DNA here is from genome assembly GCA_964250845.1 of uncultured bacterium. Lineage (GTDB taxonomy): Bacteria > Cyanobacteriota > Cyanobacteriia > Cyanobacteriales > Chroococcidiopsidaceae > CAXUIG01. The sequence goes on from CAXUIG010000051.1 coordinate 31,007, forward strand.
TTGTCCGCGTCCGAATTGACGGGGAAGTGTACGAGCTAAGCGACTCGATTGAACTGGATAAGAACCAAAACCACAACATTGAGGTTGTCGTTGATCGACTGATTAAGAAGTCTGGAATAGAAGAACGCCTGACTGACTCCCTCACCACCTGTTTGCGCCGCTCTGAGGGAATTGCGATTATAGATGTTGCCCAAGGGGGAGGGGGAGAGGGGGAGAGG
>CAXUIG010000052.1:0-30993 GCA_964250845.1 uncultured bacterium
TCGCCTTTCCCCAACGGCTGTTCTCAAAGTGTTACCTGCTTTTGATCCATGCCATTTTCTGCGCCAATTAAAAATTAGTCCGTCAGGTAAAATATTTATTGTCGAGCCGAATGGGCTACTGGTAGCCAGTTCCTCTACCGAGCCTGCTTTTACCGTGGTTAAGGGTAAGGCACAAAGGCTTAAAGCAGCAGAAAGCAACGATCCCTTGATTCGAGCCATAGCACGGCATTTGACAGAACGGTTTGGCAACCTCAGTGAAATCAAAGCCAGCCAACCTCTCAACTTTACCCTCAACGGTGAGCACCAATTTGCTCAAGTCACCCCCTGGCGAGACAAATTTGGTTTGGATTGGGTGATTGTCGTAACCTTGCCAGAGTCCGACTTTATGGCACAAATTAATGCCAATACGCGCACGACAATCTTGCTGTGTCTAGGCGCATTGGGTTTGGCGACAGTGCTGGGAATCTACACTTCTCGTTGGATTACTCAACCAATCCTGCGGATAAGTGAAGCCAGTCAAGCAATAGCAACCGGCGATTTAAACCAAAAAGTAGAAGCTAAAGGAGTCAAAGAATTAGGGATTCTAGCCCAATCTTTTAACCGAATGGCAGGACAACTTCGGGAATCTTTCACTGCTCTAGAAAAGACAAATGAAGTCTTAGAGCAGCGCGTTGAAGAACGGACTGCCGAACTTAAGTCAGCTAAAGAAACTGCTGATACGGCGAACCGGGCGAAAAGCGAATTTCTTACTAACATGAGCCATGAACTGCGGACTCCTCTCAATGGTGTTCTCGGCTACGCCCAAATCCTGCAACGAGATAAAACTGCTAGTTCTAAGCAACAAGATGGATTCAGCATTATTCACCAGTGCGGTTCTCATCTACTGACGCTGATTAATGATGTGTTAGACATCTCCAAAATTGAGGCAAATAAACTAGAACTTTATCCTACAGACTTTCAGTTTGAGAACTTCTTACTAGGAGTGAGGGAAATTTGCCGGATCAAGGCAGAACAAAAAAAAATTGGCTTTAGCTATCAGGCACTCAATCACTTACCAACGGTAATTAATGCTGATGAAAAGCGTCTCCGACAAGTGTTGATTAACCTTTTAGGCAACGCCATCAAGTTTACCGATCAAGGTGGCGTTACATTTAAAGTGGGTGTGCTGGATCAGGGGAATGAACCAACCCTTTACAAAATTCGCATCCTTGTTGAAGATACTGGAATTGGGATGACTCCAGAACAACTAGAGAAAATTTTTCTCCCCTTTGAACAGGTGGGAGAACACTCCCGTAGGGCAGAAGGCACTGGCTTAGGACTTGCCATCAGCAGTAATATCGTGGCAATGATGGATAGTGAAATCAAAGTAGAGAGTACCTATGGAAAAGGTAGTAAGTTTTGGTTTGACCTGAATTTACCAGAAGTGACAAACTGGATTAAGCCACTGGACAAATTTGACAAAAAACTAATTGGTTACAAAGGTAAGCAACAGACAATCTTGATTGTTGATGACCGTTGGGAGAACCGCTCTGTAATTGTCAACATGCTGACACCCATTGGCTTTAAAATGATTGAAGCAAGTAATGGGCAAGAGGGTTTAGAAAAAGCCAGGGAATTTTTACCTAATTTAATTATTGCTGACTTAATGATGCCGGTGATGAATGGCTTCGAGATGACTCAACGTTTGCGGGAGTCGTCAGAATTTAAATCTGCACTGATTATTGCCTCTTCTGCTAGTGTGTTTAACTTCGATCACCAAAAAAGTAGAGAAGCAGGTTGTGATGATTTTCTCCCTAAACCTGTGCAAGCCTCACAGTTGCTCGAGCTATTGCAGAATTATTTAGGATTAGAATGGATTTATGAAACCAATCAGGAATTAATCCCTGAGACTCAGTCATTTTCCACCCAGGTTGGTGAAATGGTGATTCCCCCAACAGAGGAATTGACTGTTTTGTATAAAGCCGCTGCATCTGGTTATATTTCGGAGATTCAAGAGGAAGCAAATCGACTCAAACAGCTAGACCTTAAATATACAACCTTTGCTGATCAGGTTCTCAAGCTAGCAGAAGAGTTTGACGATCAAGCCATCGTTAAGCTTATCGAACGGTTAAGCGATAGAAACATTCCAAATCAGGCTAAAAAAAGCTGATGTTATTGAAAAAACGAGAGCATCGTGATTCTCGACAGCCGAGAAAGTTACCACTGCACCTTGTCCTTGTAGTGCCGTTTGTTCTGCAAATCTCTGCTGCTGTGGGGTTGGTGGGGTATCTCTCCTTTAAAAACGGTCAGCATGCAGTCAATGATCTTGCTAATCAGTTGATGAGCAAAGTCAGCAACCTCGTTGATCAGCACCTGGATACCTACCTGGCAACCCCCCAACAGATTAATCAAATCAATGCCGATGCGATCAAATTAGGCTTGCTCAACCCGCAGGACTTTCGAGGCATACAGCATTACTTCTGGAAACAAATACAAGTATTTCACGTAGGTTATATTTCCCTCGTGCTGTCAACAGGGGAGTATGCAGGGGCTGGGTATTATCCGGATCTTAGCCATGTCACCCTTGATCAAGTTTTCTCAAATGCCAAAGGTAAAGGCTACACCTACGCGACAGATAGCCAGGGAAATCGCACTAAGTTGATACAGATCGATGACTACAATCCTCGGGCAGAAGATTCGTACCAAGCTCCAGTCAAAGCAGGCAAACCCGTGTGGAGTAAAGTTTTTCAATGGGATAGCTATCGAGACGTTCTTTCTATCTCTGCTGGTTATCCCCTCTACAACCAGACCAAAACCCTGCTCGGAGCCCTGGCTGTTGATCTCCGCCTTTCTCAGATCAGTGATTTTCTGCGCCAATTAAAAATTAGTCCGTCAGGCAAAATATTTATTGTCGAGCCTAACGGGCTATTGGTAGCGAGTTCCTCTACCGAGTCTCCTTTTACCGTGGTTAAGGGTAAGGCACAAAGGCTTAAAGCAGCAGAAAGCAACGATCCCTTGATTCGAGCCACAGCACGACAGCTGAGCGAACGGTTTGGCAACCTCAGTGAAATCAAAGCCAGCCAACCTTTGAAATTTACCCTCAACGGTGAGCGCCAATTTGCTCAAGTTACCCCCTGGCGAGACAAATTTGGTTTGGATTGGCTGATTGTCGTAACCTTGCCAGAGTCCGACTTCATGGCGCAAATTAATGCCAATACCCGCACTACTATCTTACTATGCTTAGGAGCATTAGTACTGGCTACTCTACTGGGAATCTTCACTTCTGGCTGGATTACTCAGCCGATTCTCCAACTAGGCAAAGCCAGTCAGGCGATCGCCTCTGGCAATCTGAATCAAACAGTCGAAGTCAAAGGGGTCAAAGAACTAAGTGTTTTAGCACAATCCTTTAACCAAATGGCAGCACAACTTCGGGAGTCTTTCACCGCTCTTGAAAAAACCAAATCAGAAGCCGAAGTCGCAAGAGTTGCTGCCGATACTGCTAACCGAGCAAAAAGCGGATTTTTGGCAAACATGAGTCATGAACTGCGGACTCCCCTCAACGGCATTCTCGGCTATGCCCAAATCCTGCAACGGGATAAAACAGCCAGTCCCAAGCAAGAGAATGGACTCAATATAATTCACCAGTGCGGTTCCCACTTGTTGCAGTTAATTAATGATGTGTTAGACATCTCCAAAATTGAGGCTCAGAAGCTGGAACTCTACCCCACAGACTTTCATTTTAATAAATTCTTAATCGGAGTTTTTGAAATCTGCCGCATCAGAGCTGAACAAAAAGAAATTAGCTTCAGCTATCAAGCACATAACAACCTCCCCACCGCCATTCATGCTGATGAAAAACGTCTGCGACAGGTGCTGATTAATCTCCTGGGTAATGCGATTAAATTTACTGATAAAGGCGGGGTAATCTTTAAAGTAATAAGTTTGGATGCTTCATCATTTGAACGAAAAAGTTTTCATAAAATCCGCTTTCAAGTTGAAGATACAGGTATTGGGATAACTCCAGAAGACTTAGAAAAAATATTTTTTCCCTTTGAACAGGTAGGAGAAGGTTTATGTAAGGCAGAAGGCACTGGACTAGGACTGACAATTAGTGGCATAATCGTGGAACTGATGGGGAGTGAAATCAAAGTCGAAAGTATATATGGAGAAGGGAGCAAATTTTGGTTTGACTTGGATTTACGAGAAGCAACAGACTGGATTGAGTTAGAAACGTTCCATAACCAATACATAAGTGGCTACCAAGGCAAGCAACAGACAATTCTGTTTGTCGATGACCGTTGGGAAAACCGCGCTGTGATTGCCAACTTGCTAGAACCCATTGGCTTTAAGATTATAGAAGCAAGTAATGGGCAAGAGGGTTTAGAAAAAGCCAGAGATTTTTTACCGAATTTAATTATCACTGACTTGGCAATGCCTGTTATGGACGGATTGGAGATGACTCAATGCTTGCGAAAGTTAGAAGAATTTAAACATGCAGTGATTATTGCCTCCTCTGCTTTAGCGTTTGGTTTTGAGCAGCAACATCGAGAAGCAGGCTATGATGACTTTCTCCCCAAACCTGTGCAAGCTGACGAGTTACTTGACCAATTACAGCATCATTTAGGATTGGCGTGGATTTATGAAACAAAGGATAAATTAACCGCTCAGACTCAGTCAGCTTCCATCCAGGTTGATAAAATGGTAATTCCCCCCTCTGAGGCACTCGCCGCCCTGTATAAAGCGGCTAAAGCTGGTTATATTTTGGGGATTCAAGAAGAAGCCATCCGCCTCAAGCAGCTAGACTCCCAATATACAGTCTTTGCTCTCCAAGTATTAGAGTTAGCAGAGGCGTTTGAAGATGAAGCCATCGTTGACTTAGTCCTCCCTTATTTATCTAAGAATTAGACATGACAAATCTTCAAGCAGCCTCGATTTTACTTGTTGATGATAACCTGGTAAATATCAAGTTTTTTTTTGACATTTTGCAGCAGTCTGGCTTTAGAGTTTCCATTGCTAAGGATGGGGAAAGTGCGCTGGAAAAAGTGCAAAATATATTTCCAGACTTAATTTTACTAGATGTGATGATGCCAGGAATTGATGGGTTTGAGACCTGCCGCCGCCTGAAAAATGATCAGAGAACTAAGGAGATACCAGTGATTTTTATGACGGCTCTTTCTGATCTGGTGGATAAGGTTAAGGGTTTGAAGCTAGGGGCAGTCGATTACATTACTAAACCTATTCAGCACGAAGAGGCATTAGCCCGCATCAATGTTCACCTAGAACTGCGTCAAACACAAATAAAGTTGGTGCAGACCGAAAAAATGTCTTCCTTGGGGCAATTGGTGGCGGGGCTTGCTCACGAAATCAATAATCCGGTTAATTTTGTCTACGGCAATTTGCCCCATGCTCAACAATATATCAACGACTTGCTGAAATTATTGCACTTGTATGAAATTTATACGCCTTATCCTATCCCAGAGATTCAAGCCTATTTAGAGGAAATTGATCTAGAATTTCTCAAGCAGGATATTGCGAAGATATTGGACTCAATGCAGACGGTAACTGAGCGTATTCGGGAGATTGTGCGATCGCTGCGAATCTTCTCCCACTCAGATGAAGCAGAATATAAGCTAGTGGACTTGCATCAGGGCATTGACAGCACCCTGATGCTCTTGAGTAGCCGTCTGAAAGCCAATCACCAGCGTCCAGCTATCGAAGTCGTTAAGGAGTATGGTGATTTACCCCTAGTCGAATGTTGCGCCGGGCAAATCAACCAAGTTTTTATGAATCTCCTTGCTAATGCAATTGATGCTATTGATGAAAGGATTGAGTCCTGGGAAAAAACGAGAAATAATAGTCCTCAACCTTTCATCCCCAGGATTAAAATTCGTACAGAAATTACAGCTAACTCCACTACTGCGATCAGTATTTCTGACAATGGGCTCGGCATGTCTCAGGATGTCAAAAACAAAATATTCGACCAATTTTATACCACCAAACCAGTAGGGAAAGGGACTGGCTTAGGGTTGGCGATCGCCTATTCTATTGTAGTCCAAAAACACAAGGGAACCTTAACCTGCAATTCAAAGTTAGGAGAAGGAACGGAGTTTGTAAGTGTCTTGCCGGGTAAAGTCTGTGAGTGAAGGCTCCCTTCACTTTTCGCTCAAATGTGGATACCACATTCGGTTTTGCCAGTGCCCCGCCAGCGACCGGCGCGTTCATCTTCACCCTCGGCTACTGGTGTGGTAATCGGCTCATCGCCAATGCTAGCATAGCCTTGGTCGTGCAGGGGATTGTAAATTACCCCGTGTTCAGATACGTAAGCCCAAGATTCTTGGCGTGTCCAGCTGGCTAGGGGATTGACTTTGAGGCGCTCCTTGCCATCTAGTTCAAACACCGGCATGTCAGCACGAGTCTTAGCTTGGTCACGGCGACGCCCTGTAATCCAGGCAATTGTGTTCAGCTCGGCTAGACCCCGCTGTAGTGGTTCGATTTTGGTCAGATGGTGAAATTTTGCAATATCCTTGTCCCATAGGGCTTCGCCGTATTGAGTGGCAAAGGCTTCGCGGGTCTCTAGTTCTGGAATCTGGTAAATTTTGAGATCCAGGTTGTAGACTTCCTTGGCTTTGGCGACTAGCTCCAGGGTTTGGGGGAAGTGGTGCAGAGTCTCAAGAAACAGCACGGGTACTGGGTGCTTGAGGTCGCGGTAGAGAATATCGGTGATTACCAGATCGTCTACATTAAAGGCGCTGGTTTGCACCAGTCTAGCTGGAATATGCTCTACACACCATGCCAGAATCTCTCTCGGACCGGCGGTATCGAATCTCTGGTTCAGTTCATCTAGGTCAAAAGTGGAGATGCGGATGGGAGATTGTGTCCAAGAGGTCATAGTGACTTTACCCTCGTTTTTTCAGGCTTTTTGTTTCATATAAGCAATTCTCCCTCATTAAAGCACATAATCCGACTGAGAAAGTGGGGCTTACATATTTAGCATTACCCCCTCCTGAATCACACGCTGTACTCGTTTCCAGAGTTGCTGAGTAGTACCCAGCACCAGGAACCCTAGCAGCAAGGTGATGCTGAAGGTGCTAATCAATTCGGTGCAGATACCGGAAAGGGCGATCGCCCAACTCCCCACCCACAGCGTCAAACCGTATATCACCCAGACAGTTGACACAGGGGATAGCCCAGCTTGCAGCAAGCGGTGGTGCAGATGGCGTTGATCGCCGACAAGAGGTGACTTGCGCTCCCAAAGTCTCGCCAGAATTACAATTACCATGTCTATGATCGGTACTGCTAAAATTAAGTAAGGGAGCACAACGGCGGTCAATGTTGCGTCCTTCATCAAACCAATCACTCCAACTGCCGCCAAGGTAAAGCCAATGAAATAGGTACCCCCATCTCCCATAAAGATTTTAGCTGGATTGGCGTTGTAGCGTAAAAATCCTAGCGTTGCCCCAGCCATTGCCAGGGCAATCAATGCAGCAGCAGGGTGATGCTGCCAACAGACGATAAACAGAACACTCGCAGCGATCGCACAAACTCCGGCGGCTAAACCATCCAACCCATCAATCCAGTTGAGCGCATTCGTCACTCCCGCCAGCCAAATAATGGTAATAGGTAGGCTCAATATCCCGATCGGAACTGCTCCCGCAAAAGGAATGGGAAGATGCTCAACCCTAATGCCCATACTCCAGGCAAGACTGGCAACCATTCCTTGCAATAACAGCCGGGTTTTGGGCGGTAGATGGAAAACGTCATCTGCAAGACCAATCAGAAAAAAACCAAGACTACCAACAAGCAACCCCCAAACTTCCCAAGCTTCTGCCAATGGCAAGTTGCCGAAACCTCCTAACCAACCAGCAAACACGAGAGCAGATAAAGTACCCGTACAGATGGCAATCCCCCCTACTCGCACGATTGGGTGTTGGTGGACTTTACGCTTTCCTGGGAGATCGACATAACCAAACTTGAGACCAAGGCGCTGAACTAATGGGGTGCTGGTGAGTACAGCTATAGCAGAAACAAAAAAGGTAATCAAGGGGTACATTAGGTGAATCTCAGTACAACGAAAGACAATGAGTATTCTTGTTTTCTTACGTAGCGACAATTTAAAAAAAATTAATTGATTTCAAGGAATTAAATAGATTTAATTCAATTTCTTGTAAAAAGGCTATATTAACTCATCTATGCAGGGCAACTACAAAACCAACATAACGCTACCTCTGCTCTGTAACCAAGCGAAATTTTACTGAAAAACAGAGCTGCGTTTACACTTCACGTTTCTGACGTGAGTTGACATGCCCACTTCACTGCTCAGTTAAGTTGACAGTATGCCTACAGTGTAGGACAACTATTTACAAAAGCATGAAGCTCTCGAGTGCAACACCGTAAATTCACTGAAGTTAAGCAGCGTGAAGCCTGAAGGCAGGCGCAGTTATAAGTAAAATCACGGTTGGATACATACCAGAGGTAGCGTTAAATTTATTTTGTAGTTTGGTTGTGTAAAGCTGCCTTGATGAATCACCGAAAAGTAGTCAGGAGTCACTGACGCTACCGAAGATAGAACGCAAGGCAATGCCGACGTGATTTAAGTGAATATTTTATATGTCGGATACGGTTATTCGGGTCGAGAACCTGGGCAAGAAATACATTATTGGTCATCAGAAGCCGGAGGGCTACACGGCGCTGCGGGATGTACTGACTGATGGAGCAAAGTCTTTCGGACGCCGGATGCTGAAGCCTTTTGGTAAAAAGATTCCGTCCCCAGATATTGGGGATTTTTGGGCGTTGAAAGATGTTTCGTTTGAGATTAAGCGGGGCGAAGCCGTTGGCATTATCGGTCGCAATGGCTCAGGTAAATCTACCCTATTAAAGATTCTCAGCCGCATTACTGAGCCTACTAGCGGTCGCATTTCTATCAAAGGGCAAGTTGCCAGTCTGTTAGAAGTAGGAACAGGCTTTCACCCAGAGTTGACTGGTCGGGAAAACATTTATCTTAACGGTGCCATTTTGGGAATGAGCAAGGTTGAGATCAAGAGTAAGTTTGATGAAATTGTGGCGTTTGCGGAGGTGGAGAAGTTTTTAGATACGCCGGTGAAGCGGTATTCTTCGGGGATGTATGTGCGACTTGCCTTTGCCGTGGCTGCCCACTTGGAGCCAGAGATTTTGGTTGTGGATGAAGTGCTGGCTGTAGGAGATATTCAGTTTCAGAAAAAGTGTCTGGGAAAGATGGGAAAGGTAGCATCAGAAGGTAGAACAGTACTTTTCGTGAGTCACAATATGCCAGCAATTCGTACATTGTGCTCAACTGCACTCCTATTAGATAGAGGCAACGTCATCTGTAATGGCAGTACAAGTCAGTGCATAGCAAGTTATGAAGCACAGAATTACCAAAATCAAGGCTCAGTATGGATACGTTCATCAGACAAGCAAGAAGGTAGTTTAGTCATAACTCAAATAAATTCAGAGCTGCATGGTGAACAGCCTAACCTTGTACTAGAGCTAGATATTATTCTTGAATCCAGGTCAAAATATAAACCAGCCTTCTTAGCTGTTGACATTTTGGATACTACTGGTACAGGTCTCATGCAGGCAATTCCGAAGATTGAGGGCTTTTTGTCAGATACAAAACCGCAACACTTAGTTAAGGTTGCTATTTATCTACCACCACTTATACCTGGTCAATATTTAGCTACTGTTTGGGTAGGAAGTCATAATACAGAAACACTTGATGAAGTTAAAGAAGCAATAATGTTTGAAGTTTACACGTCTCCTACATTAGGTAGAACGTTTTCACATAACATAGAGCATGGTTACATTGTGCCTAATTCAACTGTTGAGTTATTAAATGTAAAAATGGAAGAATTAAGGTTTATAAAATTCTAAATCTAAGTCAGGGCTTGCCGCATCTAGTTTCTAAAGAAAAACTTTGTCCTCGGTGCTCGTTCGGTGCTCGTTCCCAGGTTTGCTCGTTTGCTCGTTCCCAGGTTCTACCTGGGAATGCCGGTTCGAGGCTCTGCCTCGTCTACGATTGAAGGTGACAGACCTGATCGCGATCACAAGTGATGGTTTATACACAGAAAAGCTTGAGCCACAAGACGGCAGTTCCCAGGCAGAAACTAGGAACTAGGATTTTTAGGAGTGCTGGCTAGATGCGGCAAGCCCTGCATCTAAGTAAATGCTATCTTTAGAGATTGTTATCTAAACTGCATTACTGATTGTCATAAAAATTTTAGGTTTAAAAATTTTGTTTAAATGAATTAAATCAATAAAGGAGCGCCGAATATGACGATATCTATTTCAACCTTTGCTCAGCTTCAAATAAGAGTATTACGCTCATTGCTGTTTCGCTTAAATAACTACTTTAGTCGCCTAGAAGCTTTTTTCTTTCATAAATACCTGAAACAGACTGATGCTGCTAATACCGGCGCAATATTCACATTCACGAATAAGCGTGAATTAAGATCCCTGTACAATCTTGCTTCTGCCTGCCCTCACGGTGCAGTGGCTCTTGAAATTGGAGCTTATCTTGGCGCATCTAGCTGCTATCTTGCGGCAGGATTAGCAGGGGTTAACGGGCATCTATTCTGTGTTGACACATGGCAAAATGAAACGATGCCAGATGGCGAACGAGATACTTTCACTGAGTTTCAAAACAATACTAGCGGAGTGAGGCATCGGATCACCACTATCAGAAAGAAAAGTGATGAGATATCCGACCGTGATATTCGAGTCCCTCTAAACCTTGTCTTTATTGATGGTGACCACAGCTATGCAGCCGTGAAAAACGACTTCGACTGTGTTCGACAATGGCTCGCGTCGGACGGAATTATTGCTTTCCATGATTTTAGCGTTTCTGATTATGAAGGGGTAACTCGTGTCGTTGGCGAAGCTCTTGCAAGCGGCAAGTGGATGATTGCGGGCTGTGTGGATAGCCTGGTGTGGCTTAAGCCAGCAAAATGGTCTAAACCAACATGAGCAAGTGCTATTTGAGTGTAACTTGTTTTAACAAGACTCATTTTTCCTTCCTGTTATGACAGTGATAAGCGTTATCATTTGCACCCATAATCCTCGGCGTGATTACCTTGACAAGGTGTTACAAGCACTTAAGAACCAGGCTTTACCGACAGAGCTATGGGAACTTTTGCTAATTGATAATGCAAGTGCTCAACTGCTTTGTTCAGAAATTGACCTAAGTTGGCATCCTCAAGCTCGTCACATTCGAGAAGATCAACTAGGTTTGACCCCAGCTCGGCTACGAGGCATTAAGGAAGCAGTAGCTGAAACTTTAGTCTTTGTAGATGATGATAATGTTCTAGACACAGATTATTTAGAAGTAGCATTGCAAATCAGCCTCGAGTGGCCGATTCTTGGAGCTTGGGGCGGACAGATTAGACCTGAGTTCGAGGAGCTACCCCCAGATTGGACGAAATCTTACTGGTGGATGCTAGCTATTCGAGAGTTTGAGCAAGATAAGTGGTCAAACTTATTACACAACTACGAAACAACGCCTTGTGGCGCTGGAATATGTGTTCGAAAAGTTGTGGCTGAGAAATATGCTGGCATGCTCCGCAATGATCCGAAACGAGCAAACCTTGATCGAAAGGGGAAACTACTACTATGTTGCGGAGATTTAGACCTAGCATTTACGTCTTGCGACATTAATTTGGGAACAGGACAGTTTGTGTCTTTAAAGTTAACTCATTTGATGCCGAATAATCGCCTTCAAGAGGAATATCTCCTTAGATTGGCTGAGGGAAATGGTTACTCTAGCATAATCCTGGAAGCCTGCCGAAGTAAAATGCCTGCTTTACCAAACTTATCATGGAAAAGAAAACTGTTGTCAGCGTATCAACTCTGGCGAATGGCTCCAAGAGAGCGTCGCTTTTATCAGGCATTCAAAAGAGGGCATGCTTTGGCTATTCAAGAAATTTTGAGGTAAAAACAGGTAATGCGTACTCTTTATGATGGCAAAATATATATTATGCAACAAAATGGAGGTATTAACCGCTATTTTGCCAACTTAATTAGTAGGTTGCCAACAAGTTTTACTCCTATTCTGACTAGCTGCCAGCCTCGCGAGTTCAACTATCCAGTTCATCCAAACCTCGAGATCTTATTCTACAAGAGGTTTGGTTTTCATCCAGGACGTGTCTCACACTGGCTTGAAAAATATTACTTTAGAGCCGTTACTACTCTGAGTAGCCCTAATGTTATTCACCCTACTTATTACTCATTGCTCACAAGAGAAGCAATAAATAAGTATCGGTTTCCGATTGTACTTACTGTTTGGGACATGATCCACGAGCGTTTTTCTGAACAAATAGATCCCATGGGTCACCAAGCTGAGGAGAAACGAAAAGCGATTCATGCGGCACAGGCGATAATCTGCATTTCTGAAAATACCAAGAAAGATTTACTGGAGAGATACTCATTACCTGAGAAGAGAATAACAGTCACACACCTGGCTTCAGAAATAGATGCAAGTCTTTCTCATGGCCCTGAGCCAGTTCCCTCTAGACCCTACTATCTTTATGTAGGTAGCCGCGCTAGTTATAAGAACTTTGATGGCTTGCTAGCAGCTTTTGCAAAAGCTGTATCCCAACGACCTGATCTGGCGCTGTGTGTTGTTGGCTCGCCTTTTAATCAGACAGAAGAGAAACTGATTGCTGAGCTTAAGCTGACTGAGCACATAGAGCATTATGGGAATGCTAGCGATCGCCATTTAGCAAAGCTTTACCGTTGCAGTGTCGCCTTTGTCTATCCGTCACTATACGAAGGCTTTGGCATTCCTCCTCTAGAAGCCATGTCCTGCGGGACGGTTGTTGTAGCTTGCAATTGCTCCAGCATTCCTGAAGTGGTAGGTGATGCTGGCTTGCTGTTTAACCCCGGAGCAACCGGCGACTTAGCAGATATCCTGCTGTTCCTGCTCGATAGCCCTACAGAACGCGATCGCCTAATAGCCAAAGGACACCAGAGGTCACAAATGTTTAGCTGGGACAAAACTGTAGCCCAGACTGTTGATGTTTATCGTTCAGTAAGTAGTTAATGTGATTTATGACACAGCGACTTTTAGAGAATCCTAGCACTTCCTTACCCATAGTTCCTTACTCTAATACTGGTCTGCTTTCATCTCTGCCTGCGCCAGTGGACAGACGCACTGGGTGGCCTTGGACTGAAGAAACTCCACCCTTATCACCAAGGCTATCAGATGGTAAATGGCCCAAAATATCCATTGTCACACCTTCATACAATCAGGGGCAGTTTATAGAGGAGACAATTCGCTCGGTGTTGCTTCAGAACTACCCCAATTTAGAATACATCATTATGGATGGGGGGTCTACCGACAACACAGTTTCAATACTAGAGAAATACACGGATTGGATATCTCTTTGGCGTTCTGAAAAAGACAATGGACAAACTCATGCAATTAATAAGGGCTTTGAATATGCTTCTGGATTTGTCCGGGGTTATTTAAACAGTGATGATTTACTTGTGCCTGCATCACTAGAGCAGGTAGCACACTTTACGGCACCTCGTTCAGGGCAACCAATCATGATTTTAGGAAATTGTGAAAGGGGTTATAGTCCTGAAAAAATTTTTATGATAGAAGTTCCAGTGCCTCCAGTTACTTTCATCGAGGCTGTTAGTAAGGATGCACTATGGCCACAACCAGCAACTTTTTGGACACAGCCTGAGGATACTGTACCTCACCGATTTAATGAGCGCCTAGTTTTTTGTATGGACTATGACTTTTGGCATCAACTGTTCAAATCTGGCTATCAAATTGTCAAGTTAGATGCAACCTTAGCCTTCTACCGTCACCATTTAGACGCGAAGGGAGCTAAAATACCAGAAATTTTTTGGTCTGAGCTAGCAGGTCTTCCATTGTTGGAAGCAAAGGCAGTCGAGTCGTTTGAAGACAAACTGGTTCTTGCGGCTATTTCCCGTCGTCGGGTACGTCACTACCTCCGGTTAGAAATAGAAAAAATCTGTTTGAATCAGGGGAAATGGTCAGCACTGCAAGCTCTGATAAGGGCGTGTTGGGCAAATCCCGATTTGCTAACTGAGCGCTCAACTTTAGGTTTAGCTCGGAAATTATTGTTCGTAAGTTTCAATATAGGTGAAACCTGAGGCAGCCAAAATCCAAAATGATAAAAGATGTCTCTGTCGTTATTCCTACCTACAACCGCCTTTGGTGTCTTCCCAAAGCTGTAGAGTCCTGTCGTAACACTCACTGCCAGACTGAAATCATTGTGGTAGATGATGGCAGCACTGATGGAACCTGGGAATGGTTGCAGACTCAGACAGATATCGTTAGCCTGCGCCAGGATAACTGGGGTAAGGGTTGGGCTGTTAATCGTGGCTTTGCGATCGCAACGGGAGAGTATGTGCGTTTCTTGGATTCAGATGATAGGTGTCATCCGAGAGCTAATGAGCGGCAGGTTGAAATCGCTCGGGAGCAGGGAGCAGATGTGGTCGTTGGCGGCTACGAATTGTATTCTGAGTCGGAAAAACTGCTTTGGAGATTTGATTACGCTGAGTGTGATGACTTTGTTGCTCAACAATTGGGGGAGTGTGAGACCTCTCATTATTCTGCTTATCTATTCCGTAGAGATTTTATTAAAGACATTCCCCACCGTACAGAATTCGGTGCGCGCGATGACCGTCAATTTGTGATTGAAGTAGCTATGGCAAATCCCCAGGTGGCAATTTATTCACAGCCTGCCCTTTGTCATTATCAGCATGACAAAGACCGTATGCAGTATGTCCAAGGGATGAAAATGACCACTACAATTTTACAACATCTAACTATTTATAAGAAATGTCTTGGCCAACTTGCTGCCAGAAGCGAACTAACCCCACGCCGTCGCCAAGCACCCTGTTCCTTACTCTGGGCTCTAGCGCACTGGATTGCTTATACGCATCTGGATGAAGCTTGTGAAGTCGTTGAGTGGATATACCAACTAAACCCAGAATTTAAAATATCTGAACCTGGATTGCTCGGCAAGTTGTATACTCACTTAGGTTTTCGTCATACTGAAAGACTTCTGCAGCTAAGGCGTATCATCCTGGCTCTGTTTCGCCGAGCTTCTGCACCAAAACTGCATCAATTTCCTGTTTAAGCTCAGAAAATTTGTCTCAGCTCAAGTCTATGACTAAACCATCCCTTGCCCTTTGTATTCCAGCCTATAACGCGGTTGCATTTCTGCCACGATTACTCAAAACAGCTTTAGCACAAACAATCCGATTTGATGAAATCTGGGTCTATGACGATTCTAGCACAGATGATACTGGGAAAATTGCTGCCGAATTTGGCGCGAAGGTTGTTAGCGGAAATGTTAATCGTGGCTGCTCTTTCGGCAAAAATACTCTGGCTAATCAAACCACTTGTGAATGGCTCCATTTTCATGATGCCGATGATGCACTCTATCCTAATTTTGTAGAGCAGGCACATCAATGGATGCGGGATAATGCCCCTGATGTCGTTTTCTTTGATTACGAATGTAGGGATTATGATACAGACAAAAAACTAGGAATTCGTAGTTTTGATAACGCCGAGCTGAAACACGATCCGATTGCTTATACGATTCGAGAGCAGATCAACCCATTTTGTGGACTCTACCGGCGCGAAGCTTTCCTGAAAGCAGGTGGATGGGATACAGATCCCCTAGTCTTGCAAAGTGAAGACCAAGCAACGCATGCACGACTTGCACGAGCAGGTTTAACTTTCGCTGCTGATCCTAATGTGACTGTTATCAACTATATCCGATCTAGTTCAATGACTACTAGTAACTTCCCTGGAGCAGCAAAATCGACATTCCACGTTATGAAAAAAGCGGCAGTTGCGCTTGAAGGCTGTTATTCTGCTGAGATTGCCAAGCGATTATGGGGAATTGCAGGGGTTTCTGCTTCCTATCTGGACTGGGAAAATGCTGATGCTTGTGTTTCCTTGGCTTTGTCACTTAATGGAAAAATTCCAGATGGAGCTAGCCCAATCTTTAGGTTTCTCTGTGGCTGCAATCCTTATCTAGCAATGCGCGTCCGTGAATTTTTACTCAGGGTTATTAAACCACACCTCCGCTCATGAAACCACTGGTCTCTATCCTCATTCCCGCCTACAACGCTGAACAGTGGCTCGCTGAAACCTTGCAATCTGCTCTCGCCCAGACTTGGCAAAATCAAGAAATAATTGTGGTAAATGACGGCTCAACAGATTGTAGCTTAGCAATCGCAAACCAGTTTGAGTCCTGTGGTTTGAAAGTTATCAGCCAAGAAAATAGAGGGGCGAGTGCTGCTAGAAACCGCGCTTTTCAAGCAGCTCAAGGGGACTTTATTCAATATCTAGATGCTGACGATCTATTAGCACCTGACAAGATTGAGCGTCAGATGCGACTTCTGTGCAATGAAGAAAATTATAATTGTGTTACATCGGGGGAATGGGGTCGGTTTTGCAACTCGCCTACGCAGGCAAACTTTATTAGAGAGCCAGTTTGGCAGGATATGCTGCCTATTGACTGGCTGATTTGTTCATGGGAGGGTGGTGGAATGATGCACCCCGCCGCTTGGTTGGTTCCTCGTGCGATCGCCGAAACTGCTGGTTGCTGGGATGAAACGCTGTCTCTAAACGATGACGGGGAATACTTTTGCCGGGTGATACTAGCTAGCAAGGGTATTAAGTTTTGCTTTGGAGCAAAAAGTTATTATCGCTCTGGCATTCAGGGCAGTTTAAGCGGTACAACTTCCAATGCTGGCTGGGAATCAGCTTTTCGGGCTTGCGAACTGTGTACTAACAGTTTGCTCAAAAAAGAAGACAGCCGACGCACTCGCCACGCTTGTGCAACAGCTTGGCAAAGATTTATCTATAATGTTTACCAAGACATGCCAGACCTGGTGAAAAAGGCAGAAGCTAAGGTTCAGATCCTGGGTGGTTCAAACCTGAAGCCTGATGGCGGCCCCCTGTTTAATTTTTTTACTAACACTGTGGGTTGGAAGCTAGCTAAACAAATTCAAATACTTTCTTCCCGCTTGCAGTCATTCAAATAACCAAAGCTGAAGTTTAATTTTTTATGAAAGTTTCCCAGAGTCTCTCAGCTGATCGCTATGAGTGGGCAGATCAATCTTTGAGAGAATTACTCCCTCTAGCTCCCTCGCATATCATCAGTGACATTGGTGCTGGTGATGGTAGGATGCATTCTCTCACTAAAGAAGCTGGCGGCAAGTGGCAAGGCTTTGACATGTTCCCGCAATCTCCAGAGATCCACCAGTGGGATCTTGACCAGCCTGCCCCTGCTGAATGCAAATCAGCTGGCATCATTCTCTTACTTGATGTTTTGGAACATCTGAATAATCCATGGCTGGCTGTGCGACAGCTTGCAGATACGTTGTTACCAGAAGGATTTCTCATCCTTAGCACACCGAATCCTCGCTGGAGTAGAAGTCGTTTCTTGGCTCTATCTGAGGGGAACCTTGCTTGCTTCACTCAATCGGATTTGGATCTAAACCATCATGTATTTACCCCTTGGCCACACATCGTGGAAAAACTTCTCAACGATAATGGCTTCAGCATAGAACGTTACGTTACCTTGGATGGTTCTACAAGCTGGCCTGGTCGTCCCTATAATTTTCGTTATCCTCTACGTTGTGCGTTTGCTTTGCTTAACCAGGCGATTGAACGGCGTGATTCCACAGCCTGTGGAATGAGTTATGGGATGGTGGCGCGTAAGGCTGCTGCACTATGAAACCCCTCAACCTCTTCTACGAAGAACCGGAGTGCGATCGCTGGTTACCACTAGACCGCTACCCTCGGCGCATCATTCGCCGCCTCGTGCGTGGCAAACCCAGACCAAGTGGTCAAATGCGGGTTTTTTTGAACCTATGCGCTGGACTAGAGCGAATAGGTATTCCCTATCGAGTAAATAATTATCGACATATTCAGCAGCATCCTCAAGAAGTTGCCTGTATTGTCGGAAAGCCACATATCTTAGATAAGATTAAGTGGAAGAACTCCATTTTATTTGGAGCAGCTGTTTTCTCACATCCTTCTTATGATTCAGAACTCTTGAATCGCTTACTCATCAGTAAGATTCTAGTTCCTGGGGAATGGATGAGAAAAATGTGGTCACCCTATTACGGCGATAAAGTACTTGCTTGGCCGGTGGGAATCGACACAGATAAATGGACGCCTTTTTCACAGATTGCTCACAAAGATATAGACATTCTGCTTTACGACAAAGTGCGATGGGAGCATGATCGTTATGAAGACACACTCATTGCTCCGATTCGATCCTGTCTGGAACGCCAGGGCTTAAAAATAGCCGTCATCCGTTACGGCTTCTACAGGGAGGAGGATTTTCAAGCTCTCCTGGGTAGGAGCAAAGCAATGATCTTCTTGTGTGAACACGAAACCCAAGGAATTGCCTATCAGCAAGTCCTTTCCTGCGGAGTTCCAATACTCGCTTGGGATCGAGGCGGATTTTGGCAAGATCCATCTTATTTCCCTCACAAGGTTAAGTTTGCCCCTGTCAGTTCAGTTCCTTACTGGGATGATCGCTGCGGGCTCAAGTTCAAAGACTTCAGCGAATTCCCGGACATGTTAGAAGAGTTTCTAGATAAATTGGGGCGTCAGCAATTCGCCCCTCGCGACTACATATTATCAAACCTGACCCTGGAAAAGTGTGCTCAACACTACGTGGAAATTTTAGCAGCGGCTCAAAACCTACCATCCTCAATTGAAGCTTTATGCTGACTGACTCTATTTACCGTTCCCTCAATCCCATGCCGGAATTACAGCGCCAATTCAAGCGGGTGGTGTTAAAGTTACCGCACCGCCAGCGACTGGTGCACCACTTTGGGCAGCAGCTCTGGGTCGATCCCTCAGAAATGCACGGATTTTACCTGTACTACGAGCGAGAATACGACGATTACATTTTTAAGTTCTTATCGGCCCAGGCTACAAAGTACAAAAGAGTACTAGATTTGGGTGCCAACATCGGGATATACAGCGTCTTTTTCCCCGCTCGCATCGACCGTGTAGATGTATTTGAACCAGAACCATCAGTCTTGCCCGGACTGAAAGCCAACCTGAAACTGAATAATGTGACCAATGTAGCAATCCATGAGACTTGCGTAGGTAAAGCCTCTGGAACAGTTACTTTCATGCCTCCTGCTAAAAACAATCAGGGTATAGGGCAAATCACCACCCAGAGTGATCAAGGCGTTCAAAGGTCTTGCGTCAGCATTGATGATTTCCTAGCTGAGCCACTTCAAGAAGCTTGCCTGATCAAGATGGACATTGAAGGTGCTGAGTGCCTGGCTTTGCAGGGTGGTCAGCGAGTTTTAGCCCAACGAAAAGCTCCCCTTGCAATCCTGCTGGAGGTACATCCAGAGGAAATTCAGGGTTTGGGTGGGACTGTTGCGGAATTACAATCCCTTTTGGAAAACATGGGATTGCGAGTCAGTGGGCTAGCACCAACTGGCCTGGAATCGCTTGGGTCGGGCAAAAATTTCCGATTTTGGTGGGCAATGTCTGAGGATAACCATGTATAACCTTAAAGTTTTAGCCACTAACTTAATTGCTCGGACACCAATTCAGTACTTCCCTGTTACTGTGCAAAAAGGACTGGCAAAAGGAGCGAATTGGACACTTTTTCCCTACTCAGCCTATTGGCGTGGCGATACTGAACTAGACGTTGAAGCCGCCATTCGCCTACATGGGAGTATTCGCGGCGCTACCTGCTGGGACTTAGGCACACACTTTGGCATCTATACAGTCGGCATGGCAATGGCTGTAGGCAGTGAAGGTGAGGTTGCTAGTTTTGAACCTGATCCGATTTCTTTCGAACGCTCTCAACGCCATGTAAAGATGAATTCCCTCACCTGGGTCAAACTTTTTAATGCCGCAGTCAGTGAATCTGAAGGTTCATCTAGTCTGATTCTCACTCAAGGTGCTGGAGCTTCTACATCTCATTTTGCCTATGAGAATGAACTGCCTGACACCACTATTGCCAAAGTGACAGTACAGACGGTGGTACTTGACAAGTTGGTAGAGGGCGGCGAGATTCGACCTGCCCAGTTCATCAAGGTTGATGTGGAAGGACATGGAGCTAAAGCTTTGTTAGGCGCTCGTCAAACCATTGCTGCTCACCGTCCAACTATCGTCATGAGCTTCCATAGTCAGTGCGAACTAGATGGTACTAGAGAAATCCTGGAGCCTTTAGGTTACCGCTCCTTTACCGTTGAGGGTAAAGAACTAGAATGGTCAGCCAGTATTTTTCGCACTACTGTTCTTCGCTCCTAGTGGCTACTTTATGGCAAAAATCCTGATTCTGATTGGTGCCCACCTCTGCACCGCCCCCCGTCCGCAAAAGGAGGCTCAAAGCCTGGCTGATGCCGGTCACGATGTCACGGTGCGAGGTTTTTGGTTTGACCCAGAACTGGTGAAGCGCGATCGCATCCTGATGACCAATAAAAAATGGCGCTTCGAACCCATCATTGATTTCCAACCGACTACAACTCAAGGACGCTTACAAAACTGGGGAGTACGACTCCAGGGACGCATTGGACGAGAACGGTTTGAGCGATTTGGCACCTTTTCACCAGCAGTACTCGGCTACGGGGCCGAGGCAATGCTAAAGGCCGCTCGTCAAGCTGGTGCTGATCTAACAATTGTGCATTCTGAAGTGGGGCTTTGGGTGGGCAATCAACTATTGGATGAAGGTTTCAGTGTGGGCGTAGACTTTGAAGATTGGTTTTCTGAAGACCTCTTACCAGCTGAGCGCGCTGCCAAACCTATTGCTAAGCTGAAAGTTCTGGAGAGTCGCCTTGCCCGTGATTGCACTTACTGCCTCACCACTTCTCACGCTCTAGCTGAGGCTCTGGCTCACTCCCTGAAGGCACCGAAACCGACAGTTATTTATAACGTATTTCCTTCGGCCCAGCAGCAGCAAATGGATCAATTGCAGCGCGATCGCCGCAATCTCTCCTATCCATCCCTCCATTGGTTCTCCCAAACTATCGGTCCAGGACGGGGACTCGAAACCCTCTTCCAGGCTCTACCCTACCTCACGCTTCCGGTAGAAATTCATCTGCGAGGCAACTACCCTGAAAGCACCCGTCAGTGGTTAGAACCGCTTGTTCCACCTGCATGGCGCGATCGCTTATTCATTCATTCCACTGTCCCCAATGCCGAGTTACTATCTCGCATTGCTGAACATGATATTGGTCTGGCTTTAGAGTGTACCGACATTCCTAGCCGCAATTTAACCATCACCAATAAACTTGGACAGTACCTACAAGCAGGTTTAGCCGTGATTGCCACTGACACAGCTGGCCAGCGAGAGGTCTTGGATCAATGGCCTGCAGTTGGTCGATTGATTCCTAGCAATGATCCTTTAGCTCAAGCCCAAGCCCTGTCAGACTTGCTTCAGGCTCCTGAGAAGTTGACCGTTGCCAAAGCAGCCGCACTCCAAGCAGCCAAAGAATTTTGCTGGGAGCAACAGGTAATGGTTCTCCTACAAGCGGCTGAACTTGCCCTTGTTAAAAACAATATTACCAAAAATTTATATGCCTACTCTTAAACAACGTCTTGGTGCTTGGCTTATTCCTGAGCTTCCTGTTAGCCGTCATGTGTTCAATCACATTCGGTTGGAACTCAATGCTTCGCGTGTCCGTAGCCTGCATCAGCTGCATCCAGGGTTTAGAGCCAAAATCCGTCAGTTGCAGCAAGAGCGCAATCTTCTGGTCAATATTGGTTGCGGTCCTTTTGGCAAACCTAGCTGGGTCAATCTGGATTTATTTCCTCATCCCAATGTGACGGTTGTAGTTGACTGTAGGCGATCGCTACCGCTGGCGGATGCCTCCTGCCTCGGCATTCACGTAGAACATTTTTTGGAACACCTTGACCCCAAAGACGAGCGCACACCATTTTTGCAAGACTGTCGGCGTTGTCTTCAGCCTGAAGGTGTTTTGCGAGTGATTGTCCCCGATGTTGAGCTTTATATCCGAGCGTATCTTGAGCCTGGGTGGAATGCACTTAATCACATTGGCTGCGGAGGGGAAAAGCCGGAAGATGCCTTTACCTGCAAGATGGAGGCATTGAACCACGTCTTTCACCAAGACTGGGAACACTACGCCGGTTACGATGCCGAAAGTCTGGAGCTAGCCTTACGCGCTGCTGGCTTTACTCAAGTAAACCACTGTAGTTGGCTTTCAGGCGACTTTCCGGGAGGCTGTATTGACCGGGAACAACATCAAGCTTATTCCCTGTATTTTGAAGCGAAACCCTGACTACACCCCACGCGCAAGCGCCATGACTCCTGACTCGGAGACTCCTGATCGTGAAGATTCTTTTAACTGCTGACCCTGAAATACCAGTTCCTCCGCAACTTTACGGGGGCATTGAGCGCATTATTGACCTGTTGGTGACTGGACTGCAAGCCCGTGGTCACATAGTTGGACTGGTTGCCCATCGGGACTCTACCTCTCCGGCTACACAGCTATTTCCCTGGCCTGGTTTGCGCTCTCAACACAAACTTGATGCCTTGCGGAACACACTTGCCCTGTGGTCAGCCGTCCAGCAATTTCAACCTGACCTAGTGCATAGCTTTTCCCGCGTCCTATATCTATTGCCTTTGCTGACTTCCCCCATCCCCAAGGTCATGTCCTACCAACGACGACCTAGTATTAGCTCCGTCAACTGGGCAGCAAAACTAGCAAGGGGTTCCCTCACTTTTACTGGTTGTAGTGACCATATCTGTTCCCAAGGTCGAGCTGCCGGTGGTGTTTGGCATAAAATCCATAACTGTGTGGAGCTAGAGAAATATACCTTCGTGCCTACCGTTGCCGAGTTAGATGCACCGTTAGTTTTCTTGAGCCGGGTGGAACAGATTAAAGGAGCGCATACTGCGATCGCGGCTGCCCGCCAAACCAAACGTCGCCTTTTGATTGCTGGTAACCACAGCACAACTGGAGAAGAAGGACGTTATTGGCTTGAAGCAATCGTCCCTCATTTAGGCAGGGATGGGATTGAGTACGTTGGTTCCGTAAACGACGCCCAGAAAAATGCCTTGCTTGGCACAGCTGCCGCCATGATTGTACCGATTGAATGGGAGGAGCCCTTCGGCATTGTGTTTGCAGAGGCACTAGCCTGTGGCACCCCTGTAATTTCCTGTCCCTTGGGCGCGTTACCAGAGATTGTGCGTCCTGGAATCGATGGTTATCTGGTCAACAAAGTTGAGGAAGCCTGCACCGCTATCCAAAACTTACCTGAAATAGACCGCCACAATTGCCGCCAACGTGCTGAGAATTGCTTTTCTGCCTCAGTGATTGTAGATAAGTACGAGCAACTGTATGTATCTCACAAAAAGTGTTTGGCTACGATAATTGATTTCGGCAATTAATCGATAGTGGTTGCCTTTAATATTGAAAACCGTATATTTCCCTACTATCTTAGCCAAAGGGTAGAACGTTCTAACTTAGACGAGATTTTACCCTTGGGCTGATTTAGTTGTTCGATACCACGTATCTAGTGGGACTTCTGCATCGGCGTGAACCTCGGAGAATTCGAGCAGTCTTTTCCGGCTAATTGTCTGCATAATCTGAAATTGACATAATATTATTTTATCAAAATGAGAACTTGCCGTCAAGTGGTTATTTCCTATTACTATGGCTAGCGATTGCTCGCACCTAATTTTATACGTGAGAGCTAAGTGGTATCCTATAGGAATACTCTTGGCCAGAGAAAATAGTAGACTGGAATCCACTCCAGGGCTTGCCGCATCTAGCCAGCACTCCTAAAAATTCTGGTGACTAGGCTCAGCCTAGTCACCGCATTTTAGAGGGTCAAGCTTTGCTGTGTAGAAACCATTACTTGTGATCGTGCATCAGATCTGTCGCCTTCAATCGTAGACGAGGCAGAGCCTCGCCACCTGCATTCCCAGGTAGAACCTGGGAACGAGCACCTGGGAACGAGCACCTGGGAACGAGCAACGAGCAACTTTTCACAACTTTTCACAAAGTTTTTTCTTTAGAAACTAGATGCGGCAAGCCCTGGAATCCACCCGATGAAGCTGAAGCCCAAAATTACGATTAAGATAGCTATGTGAGTAACCTATTAAGTTATACGGGTATATAGCATTTCCCGCTCCGGTGAGGTACAAATAAAGGAGATGTAGTAGGGTGATCCTGAGTAAAGATGAAAGCCTATTCCCTTGACCTCCGGCAAAAGATTGTGGATGCCTATGCGCAAGGCAATATTTCTCAGCGCCAACTCGCGAAGCAATTCCGAGTGGCATTGAGTTTTGTCGAGAAGTTGCTCAAACAACAGCGGGAAACAGGTAGCATTGCTCCCAAGCAACGGACTTCTCAAACCCCGACCAAGCTGAATGGTGAGCAATTAAAGGTGCTTGAGCAATTGGTCGAGGCGAATAATGATGCCACATTGTCGGAACTACGTTACCAGTTGGAGCAGAAAACAGGTGTGCTGATTGGTCGCTCGACGGTGGACAGGATGCTGACCAAGCTAAACCTCACCGTCAAAAAAAAACACTCCATCCCACAGAAAAAGAGAGTGATCGTGTGCAACAGCAACGATTCGAGTTCTGGCAACTGCTCCAAGGCATCTTGGCGAAAGACTTAATCTTCATTGATGAGTCCGGCATCAATCTTGCCTTGACTCGGTTGTTTGCTCTTTTCCCCCAAGGGGAAAAGAGCACGGGGAAAACGTCCTCAAAAGCGGGGTTACAAAAAAAACAGACATTACTCGTTTTGCCGTCAACTAGGCTGAATGCGAGAGCGTCACGAGATCTTCAATACACGGCTGGACTCATAAACTACGAGAGAAAAATCTAGGGGGAAAAACGTCTCTCTCATCGGTGCAATTGGACTCAATGGTCTGATTACTCAAGTCAGTCTACTCGGTTCTACAGATGCTCTGACATTTGAAGCCTTCATTGCGCAACGCTTAGTTCCAAAACTTTGGTCAGGGGCGTATGTTCTGATGGATAATTGCTCCATTCATAAAGGAAAGGAAATCGAAGCCTTGATTACTAAAGCAGGGGCAAAACTGATTTATTTACCACCATACTCCCCTGATTTCTCTCCGATTGAAAACTGTTGGTCCTCACTTAAAAGTTTATTGCGTTCAATCGGTGCCAGAAACTATCCTGACTTAGCCAAAGCTATAGAAGAAGCCTTTGAGCAAGTTTCTCTGAAGGACATCCAGAATTGGTTTACCCACTGCTGTTACTGTACCTCAGCAGATTAGTAATTGCTATATAGCTAAGCAGTTATGCTAGAGACCTAACATCATTCTTTTTATGATTATTTCCAGCCCCATTAGAATATAGCAACACAGTCTCTCAGAATCTCTCATGGCAAGATCAGAACTCACTCCACTACTCTCGCCGGTTTGGGCACCGCATCCATAGCGTTTTTTAAAATCTGCCGCGCCCTCTCACGACTCAAGTTATGGTTGTCTCCAATTTGTGCCAATATTTTTGAAACACCGTCAAACAATCGGTATCGCTCAGCGAGCACCTGCTGCTGGATTGGCGGAATGATTCAGCAATGCCCACCACCTCTTTTATTCTGGAGCCCTTGATGAATTATAATTCAAGTATTCAAAGTATCATTCGTAAAACAGTTAATAAAACTGGTTTTGATATTATCAGATTTAAACCTCAGGTTGCAGACATTTTAGTTTCTAAGTATGGTATAAATTCTATTTTTGATGTGGGGGCTAATATAGGCCAATATGCTCTTAGAAAAAGAAAACGTGGGTATGTCGGCAAAATGATATCATTTGAACCACTCTCAGATGCATTCACTGAGTTAACAAAGAAAACAAAAAACGATCCACTGTGGAACGCTGTAAATATTGGTCTTGCCGATTATGATGGCGAAGCATCAATTAATATTTCCCAAGCTTCAGTATTTAGTTCAATGTTGAACCCCGCTCCCCTTCTCAATCAAATATATCCTGAAGAGTCTAAGTATATTAGCAAAGAAACTATTACTGTTTGCAAAATTGATTCTATTTTTAATGACTATTACAACCCTGGAGATAAAGTATTTATGAAAATTGATGCACAAGGCTACGAAGAAAATATATTAAAGGGGGCTGAATCTTCCTTTGAATATATTACTGGTATGCAATTGGAGTTGTCTTTCGTCCCACATTATGAAAGTGAATTGATAATAACACAGATAGTTGAAAATTTAGCAAAAAAAGATTTTACACTTGTCTCCCTAGAACCACTAAGTCACAATCTAAGCGCTGGTAACTTATTACAAGCTGATGGTATATTTGTCCGGCTGAATTAACGTTTTCCTCAAAATGTTGCAATAAGTATAAAAGATTGATTGCCCTGGGCGACGAGCGGTTCAAACGCGCAATCTGTGCCCGTGCCAAGTGTAATAGTATGGAAGTAGGAAGACGTTATGACTACGGGATTACCAATGACAACGGACAATTTTACCGTTCGTCCAATGAACAGGTCGGAATTGGATTTAGTAATTGAGTGGGCAGCAGATGAAGGCTGGAATCCAGGAACCCATGATGCTGAGAGTTTTTATCAGGCTGATCGGTGCGGTTTTTTAGTGGGCGATCTGAACAATGAACCTGTAGGGAGTATTTCTGCTGTAGCTTACTCTAGGCACTTCGGCTTTCTTGGCTATTACATTATCAAGCCGCAGTTTCGTGGGCAGGGCTTTGGCATGAAGCTCTGGAGGGCAGCAATGCTCTATTTGGGCGCTGAGCGTAACATTGGCTTGGATGGGGTGGTTGCCCAACAGGAGAACTACCAGAAATCAGGTTTCCAAATAGCCTACAATCATATTCGCTACGAGACAACGGGTGGCGGCGTTGTGCCGGACGGCATTGTAGAACTCACAACTGTGCCTGAGGAGGAGCTAGTTGCTTATGATCGACAGCTTTTTCCGGCTGAGCGCAAGCAGTTCCTACGATCTTGGATTAAGCAGCCCTCCAGTGCCGCCTTAGGGGTTGTAAGAGAGGGGCATGCTGTTGGTTACGGAGTCATTCGCAAGAGCCGTACAGGTTTCCGGATTGGACCGTTGTTTGCTAACGATGAACAGATTGCCGAGCAACTCTTACTCGCCTTGCTTGCTTTTGGTTCTGATGCTCCGGTGTTTATCGATGTGCCGGATGCTAATCCAGAAGCGAGCAAGCTGGCTCAAGGTTACGGGATGAAGCCAGTCTTTGAAACCGCTCGGATGTACACTAAAGAAATTCCTAACTTGCCGATCAATCGTGTATTTGGCGTGACCAGCTTAGAAATTGGTTAGTCAGAGGTCACACTGCCACCACTTCGACCTAATTCAGCCATCCAAGACGGGGTGCCAAATATCCCTTTGATCAGCGCTGGGATACTGAAATCAACGTCTAGAGTTTCCCAATGCAAGCCTTCGCCAGATGGCGTTACCTCTACTTCTGCCAGCTGATCAGCAGATGCCCCTTGAAGACCTTGACCTGGTCATCTTAAGCGGCGCGACACCAATGTTTACTCTCAGCATGAAACTCTGGACTGCACCACAGTAAATTCACTTAAAAAAAGGAGAGGCGATAGTAAACTAGGCCAAAATTTCAGTGAAATTACTCTTAAACACAGAGTAGAGGTAGCGTTAAGTTTGTTTTGTAGTTTTGTTATTTGACACTCCCACGACTGAAGCCGCGGGATTCTTGGTTCCACGAGCCCATTTAACTACAACAAGAAAGCAAGATTGAAGCCAGAGATGTTCTCTCCCCAAGCGTTCACTGCATTACATCAGCCAGTTCCCCGGTGCCCCCAGGTACTGTTTCAAACCGACAATATGTTGGTTCTCTGGTACTCGATGCTTAGACTTTTTACCCTCAAAAGCATTCCTTTGAGGAACCTGCTAAGCCTAGTTTTCAAGGTGCGCTGCCTCTCGGCGACTGGGTTTTTTAAGTTGTTGATTACCCTAGCCACTAGTGTTAACTATAAA
The DNA here is from genome assembly GCA_964250845.1 of uncultured bacterium. Lineage (GTDB taxonomy): Bacteria > Cyanobacteriota > Cyanobacteriia > Cyanobacteriales > Chroococcidiopsidaceae > CAXUIG01. The sequence goes on from CAXUIG010000052.1 coordinate 27,964, forward strand.
ATATTAGTACTGAGAAAGTTAAGCTTTTTTAGTCAGTATTTTTGTCATTATATTAGTCAGAACGCGGTCAGTGGACGCAGACCAAAGAAAGGCTGCAAGTCATGAGCCATTTAGGCGGTGTGGCTTCGCCTCCGGCATTATTGGCGTCCCCACCCCTGAAGATAGTGGGCTTTCTTGCTCAATCTCTGTAAAACTACCTATGAATTGCGAGGCAAGCGGGAAAGCAATTCTATTGCATAACCGAGTTCTTATTGTCAGTCCCCATTTCCCACCCATTAACGCTCCCGATCATCAACGGGTACGGATGTCCTTGCCGTACTTTGAAGAATTCGGGTGGGAACCTCATATTCTGAGTGTACGACCAGATTGCGTTGAGGGTGTTCACGACCCCCTGTTAGAGCAGACAGTACCAAGCCACATATCCGTCATCCGCACAGGGGCATTGCCAGTAAAACACACCAAGCGCGTCGGACTTGGCAGTCTGAGTCTACGGTGTTTTGGGCATCTACTCAGAGCAGGCAATTCATACCTAGCCAAAGAGAAATTTGATTTAGTCTATTTCTCAACAACTGCGTTTATAGTAATGGCTCTTGGCCCAATGTGGCATCGTCGGTTTGGAGTGAGTTACGTCCTTGACTTCCAAGACCCTTGGCTGAGCGATTACCACAAACGTCCAGGGTCTTCCGATCCGCCTGGAGGTCGATTCAAGTACGGTTTTTCTCAAGTTATGGCGCAAATTCTTGAACCTGACGCCATGCGTCAAGTCAGCCATGTGATCAGTGTTTCACCTGAATATCCTAAAACATTACTTCAGCGATATTCATGGTTGCGCCAAGACCAATTTACGGTCTTGCCCTTCGGTGCCCCTGAAAAAGACTTTGAGCAGCTGCCCTCTCTCAATGTCCAGCAAAGAATCTTTGACCCCAACGATGGCAAGCGACATTGGGTTTATGTGGGTAGAGGCGGCGGCGATATGGCTTTGGCTCTTCGGGCTTTATTTCTGGCGATTCAGTCAAATCGCAACCGAGAGCCAGAAAGATGGCACTCAGTCAGGCTGCATTTTGTCGGCACCAGTTATGCTCCAGGGAATCTAGCAGTTAAAACCGTGGAGCCGATTGCCCAAGAGTTGGGAATTGCTGACTTAGTAGAAGAACATCCCCATCGCGTTGCTTATTTTGAGGCGCTACAAATTTTGGTAGACAGTGACGCTATCCTTCTCTTCGGCTCCGATGACCCTAGCTATACTGCTTCCAAACTCTACCCCTGCATTCTGGCTCAAAAACCAATTCTGGCCATTTTCCATCAACAGAGTTCTGTAGTCGAAATCTTGCGCCATTGCCATGCTGGTCGGGTTGTTACTTTCGATTCAAAAGATAATCCTGTGGATTTACTGAATGATGTGAATTGCCAATTGGATTGGCTACTATCAACCCCGCAAGGATATCAACCTGAAATTGTCTGGTCAGAGTTTCAACCTTATACAGCTCGTGAGATGACCCGTCGTCAATGTGCCATTTTTGAACGATGCCTTAATCTTACCAAGGGCGGATAAAAATTATGAATAGTAACCTAAACATAACATCGAAGACGCTGATAAATCAGTCAACTGCTGTCCGCCAAGAACGACGACAGTTACTAAGAGCATTTTGGTTAGCGATCGCTGTTTTATTTCTACTGGAACTTTACACAGTGCAAACTAGCTCTACGGCTAGTATTGTAGGTGCAATTTTAATTGCACTTGCTGCATTGTTTCCTATCTATTTATGGTGTTCGGGAAAAGCTTTAGGAATGCCAATTTTCCCAGTTTTCGCACTGACTTATCTATGGACATATGCTATTCCTTTAGTAAGTAATAGCTCAACCATTATTACTTACTCTCCAGACGAGATATTTTTTGCTAGCATAACAGTAGCAGGGTCTTTAGGATTAGGAACCTTGATTTGGTTCCAATTTGTGAAGTTCCATCCCACTCCTCCTAAATACTATCGTGTTCTTGGAGTTCAGAATACCGACGGATTATTATTAAGTATTCTTATAGTTGCCATTTTATTTAACATGTTCACCCTTGGTGGCTGGTTCGATATTAAGGGTGGGACTGTCTCTTTAATTCGCGGCACTATCTTAGGGCTTACTGGTCTATCCGTTTTTGTTCTATCTTATCGCTGTGGAACCAGGCAGTTACTAGAAACTAAATCTAGTATATTCTTGACTTTGCTAGCTTTATATATAATTACGAGTGCAGCTTTCTTAATTTTGGTTGGGGCTTTATCCATAGTTTTACTAACAACTATTGCTTTCATTTTGGGGCGTCGCAAAGTGCCTTGGTTACCTATAATTCTCGTTTTACTTTGCCTCTTACCTCTACACTATGGTAAACGTGAGATGCGTGAAAAATATTGGGGATTACACCAATCACACTTAGTACAACCTTGGGAGTATCCAGCTTGGTATGCTGAATGGATAGGTTATTCCTTTGATAACTTTAACGTAACTGCGTCCAAGAAAGCAGAAACAGAGTCGGTTTTAGAGAGAGCAAGTTTAATACACTTGCTCTTAATGGTTCAGGCAAAAACGCCTACAGATGTGCCTTATCTAAATGGAGATACCTATACCTTCATTCCTAAGTTGTTAGTGCCTCGCATCTTAAATCCTAATAAAATTCGTAGCCATGAAGGTACCTATTTGTTAAGTATTCATTATGGACTGCAAACTCGGGCAGATACTTTAAGAACCACAATTGGCTGGGGGTTGTTAAACGAGGCTTATGCCAATTTTGGGCTTTCAGGTTGTGCCGGGCTTGCAATTATTTTGGGGGCAGCCTATGGACAGGCTACGCGCTGGAGCATAAATACCCCATTGCTCTCCTCCCGATCCCTTTTTGCTGTGCTTTTGATGAGCTTTGCTTTCCAGAGTGAATTTAGTGCAGGTGTTTACGTTGCCGCCCTTTTTCAATCTCTCGTGCCTTTGGTTTTCATTACTATTGTCTTTATGAGAGTTCATAGTAACGATCAGGGGTCAGGGGTCAGGGGT
>CAXUIG010000053.1:0-30296 GCA_964250845.1 uncultured bacterium
ACCCGTAATTTTGCCAGCATTCTGTTCTGATCGCTTTTAGTCTAAACTCCAGTCATGTGAGAAGTCAGAAAAAAGGGGGGGGACATCTGCTCGACACCGCTCATTTCATCCAGCATTAGGGTGTGCATCCGGTCGTAACTCGCCTCCCACGGTCGTCAGCGAGAATGATGCGGATCGGTTGAGCTTGATCGTAATGAGCTTGCACTCATGGCAGCATCGCCTGCCGAAAGGTGTTCACAGCCTCTACATGGTTAGTCATATTGATGCATCTGAGCAGTAAAGCCATGTCCAGTTCTGGCAACTCCTCACTGGTAGGGGTTTGCTCATAGCGAATGTCTTGGGTTACAGTTCTTAAATGGTAGATCGCCAGAGTTCCATCTTCCCAAAACCAGACTTCAGAAATTTTGAGGCGTTTGTAGGCTTCTAGTTTATTAATTCCCCCACTCGTTACCACAACTTCAATGGCTAAATCTAGACGAGTCCGATTCGCTCCCAGCTGATAAGATTTATCAGCTTCACGCTTGACTAGCCCCGCTTCACTCTCTAACGTCATTGAACCAGTCGGCGTGTAGTCGATCCCAATTTGCAGCAGATAGAGGTCTAATAGAGTACCAATCCGCTCTTTCACGGTTTCGTGCTGTTCTCCAGGCATCCGTCGAATCTCGAGTGTTCCATCCAGAAAGGACAACCGCACTCCTGGTCGATCAATGAGTTGTTCGGCTGCTTTAAATTCTCGCCAGGTCAAGCCGTCAATTAGGATAGGTTCGTCGGGTTTGGTTAGGGTTTGAGTCATACCATTTCAACCTGCTGCTTGCTTATACTTTAGCCCCTTTGATTTTGCTTCTAAACGGATACCGTAACTCTGCTCAACGCTTAAAGAGCGTTTACACATTGAAACATCTAAGGTATAAGTAAGCTACCCTAAAAATCTATGAGTGTTAATATTTTGTGTTGAAGTCAGATGCAGAGTCCCACTGCGGAACAGTGTAATGATCGCCTCAATGCTGTTGCTGTGATTGGGTTTTGAACTATCCATCTCAAAGGTATCGCCCATGAGTATCTCACTTTTAGACAAACCATTCCAGCCCACAGAAGAGAAACTGATAACTCTGCATGGCATCAGTTGGGAGCAGTTCAAAGCTATAGAAGCACAGCTAGAGAACAACCGGGGTAATGGAAATTATGTCTCCAATTGGAGATAGGCATGGGTACGTGAAAACAACTCTCGGCTATCTGCTTGTTATCGAAATCATTGTCACCAGCGGGACGATCAACAGACGGGAGCTATATAAGCCCAAGAAGGTGCCTGAAGTCTGGTTCTGGAAGTCTGACCAGATGATGATATTCCGTTTGAACACGGCGGGTGAGTATGAAGAAGTGAACCGTAGTGGATTCTTCTCAGATTTAGACAAGGCTCTGTTGCTGCGTTATATCGCTCATCCTGACCAGTACGATGCTGTGAATGAATTCGTGCAAGCTATCCGCAACTAATGACTTATGACAACGTTTGTAAATATCTGGCTGAGAAATACCCAGAAAGCTTTGCCACTTGGTTACTGGGACAGGCTACAGCCGCGCCTGTTGAAGTCTTGAAAACTGAGTTGAGTATTGAGCCGATTCGCGCTGACTCGGTCACATTTTTACGCTAGAGGAACCACAGCGGCAGGAAAGTGCAACTTGTACTCAGGTGCTGGCGGGTTTACGGTTTAGAAAGAATGTGATTCGTAACTTTTTCACCAGAGGAATTATGCGTGAATCTGTAATATTCCAAGAAATCCTAGAAGAAGGAAAGCAGGAAGGGGTACTGTCGATGGTTACGCGCCTGCTGACGCGCCGTTTTGGTGCGCTTGCCCCGGAGGTGCAAGCACGGCTTGGAGAGCTATCTACTGCTCAGTTAGAAGATTTGGGTGAGGGGTTGTTGGATTTTTCCGAGGCGGCGGATGTAGTGGCTTGGCTGCAGGAACATCAGTGAATGTAAGGTATCAGGGGCGATCGCACCCTTCACCACTGCGATCGTCTTTTTGTAGCGCGATCGCATTGATACCGTGTTCACTCTCGTGGTGCAACTGTTATGACTGAGGACTGCGAACGGGCGTGGTCAAAACTGGTTGGTTGTAGGGGGTGACTTGGCATCCAGACACAGTAAATCCTATGTTGGCTCTACGGACGATGACCTCGGAGTATTGCCCCAACTAATAACCTGGCGGTCTAACAGTTGATTAGCCTGAAAGGGATTAAGCCGAGATCCGGCTTCAAAAGTGCCACGACCCCCCAAAAAGTTCTGCTGTATCTAGTCTTCAAGAATTTCGATGGGTAGAAAATCACTTGCCCATAAATGATGAATGGACTCTCTTTAACAGGTACGGTGGGACAAGGCTTTCACACCCTACCGACTCTCAAACACGACGAGCATTACCCCGATTATAGTAAGCATCGGAATCTTCGGGGTTGATGCGAATAGCTTGAGTACAGTCGTCAATCGCTCTTTCGTTTTGACCTAAATCAGAAAAATCAGCAGCTCTGCTAACGTAGGCATCAGCGTTATCAGGATTGATGAAAATAGCTTGTGTATAGTCCTCAATGGCTCCCTGCCTATCCCCAAGTTTAAATCTAGCAATACCACGACTGATATAGGCGTCATCGTAGTTTGGCTGAATAAAAAGAGCCTGACTAAAATCTTCTCTTGCTCCTTCATAATCCAACCTAGAACACTTTTCCAAACCTCGATTGAAAAATTGTTGACTCTCAGGAGAAACTTCTCGGGTTAACGGCTTCATTGATTCTAAGAAATCGTATCCTAAATCATGATTATCCCAAAATTCTGCTTCTTGACTTTGGCTGGTAAATTTAGGAATATCGCTGAAGCCTTGAGTTTCAATCATTTGAGTTTACTTGACATCCGGTAACGCTCTTTCAGTTCAATCGTAGCATCATAAGCAGTAACTACTCGCACTTTATTTCTCCTGATAGTAAAGACCACAAATAGAATGCGTCCCGACTGAGTTTCACCTATTGCTATCAACGAGGTTCTGCATGTACTTGGTCAGATTTAGCACTAATCCGGTTTAGATCAAGAAGAGCTTCTTCTACTTCCTCTGGTGTAACATTATGTTTGGCTATGTGATTGATATTGTGTTCATCCCAGTCGGCATTCATAAAAACCACAAACTCAATATATATACCTTCAGTAACATAGTCTTAAGAATTATACGGAAGAGCGCCCTGTTTTGTCCGTTCACTACATAAAGGCCGTGTAGGGTTCACAGGGCTCCAGGGCGCTGGGTTGGGGTGGGGAATTACTAGATTAATTGCTCTCTAAGACCAACTGGTCTTAGTCGCCTGACGATACCAGCAGCGCCAGGGCTTGCTCAACCAGCCACTTGATTCCCGTGGCATTGTTACGCCTGGCTGCATTACAGAAGTCATGTGGCTGCTAGACCAACAACTCCATAACACTACCCACAAAAAAAGGGCAGATACCTGCCCCGAAAGTGATATTGATTCGGAATTTAATCGTCGCTACCTTGTACCAATCTCTGGCGCACGCAACGACACCGTTTGTTCCTGCTGTCGAACAGCCAAAGTCGGCACTGAATCACGCAGTCGCGCTGTCAACTGCAAAGTTGTAGAGTCATATATCTGAGTCAGCATCTTGGGATACAAACCAATCCCAATAATTGGCACCAACAAACAGGCGACAATAAACACCTCTCGCGGTTCCGCATCCACTAAGACTTCGTGCGAGATTAACTCCTTGTTTTCTGCGCCGTAGAAAATCTCCCGCAGCATCGACAGCAGGTAAATCGGGGTTAAGATCACACCAACCGCCATCAGGAAGACCACAATCAACTTAAACGTGGGGTTATAGGCATCGCTGTTGGAAAAACCCACAAACACCATCAACTCTGCCACAAACCCGCTCATCCCTGGTAACGCCAAAGAAGCCATCGAACAAGTGGTGAACATGGCGAAAATCTTCCGCATTTTCTGCCCGACACCGCCCATTTCATCCAGCATCAGGGTGTGCGTCCGGTCGTAAGTCGCTCCTACCAAGAAGAACAGACTCGCCCCAATCAGTCCGTGGGAAACCATTTGCAGCACTGCACCGCTCAAGCCCAAGTCGGTGAATGAGGCGATGCCAATCAGCACAAACCCCATGTGGGAAATCGAGGAGTAGGCGATTTTCCGCTTCAGGTTGCGCTGGGCAAACGATGTGAGCGCAGCGTAGATAATATTGACCACCCCCAGAATCACCAACGCGGGCGCAAAATAAGCGTGGGCATCTGGGAGCATCTGAGCATTCATCCGAATCAGAGCGTACCCGCCCATTTTCAGGAGAATTCCCGCCAGCAACATGTGGACAGGTGCAGTAGCTTCACCGTGGGCATCTGGAAGCCACGTATGCAAAGGAAATATAGGGAGCTTGACGGCGTAGGCAATTAGGAAGCCAGCGTAAATCCACAGTTGGAAATTGAGGGCGTAGTCTTTGGCGGCGAGCAATCGCATATCAAACGTCAGCGTATTGCCGTAAAACGCCATCATCAGCGCCGCCAGCAAAATAAACAGTGACCCCCCAGCTGTGTAGAGAATGAACTTAGTCGCGGCGTATTGGCGCTTTTTGCCTCCCCAAATCGAGAGCAGAAAGTATACCGGAACCAGCTCCAACTCCCACACCAGGAAAAACAGCAACATATCCTGGACGGCAAACACAGCGATTTGACCGCCATACATTGCCAGCAGCAAGAAGTAAAACAGTTTGGGCTTGAGCGTCACCGGCCACGCGGCTAGAGTTGCTAGCGTGGTGATGAACCCAGTCAGTATGACCAGAGGCATCGACACACCATCAACACCCACCGACCAATTCAAATCGAGCTGGGGTATCCAGGGGTAACTTTCCACCAGTTGCAGACCTGGCAAAGCAAAGTCGTACTGGGAATAGAAAACGTAAACAATCAAGGCAAAATCAATCAGCCCCACAATTAGGGAGTACCAGCGCACTATCTTGCCATCTTTATCAGGCAACACTGGTATCAACAATGAGGCTGCGATCGGAAACAGAATTATCGTCGTCAGCCAAGGAAAATTAGCTGTGTTCATAGCCCCTACTTCAGGTCACACCAAAAACAATTACCAAACCCAACACGGCCCCAAACACGATTAGGGCGTAGAATTGGGCGCGACCGTTTTCCAGGTATTTCAGCCCTTCGCCACTCACTAGTGTGAAAAAGCCTGTCAGGTTAACCGCACCATCGACAATCCGAAAGTCAACTTCCATCACTTGTCTGGCTAACCTGCGGGTACCTTGGACGAAGACCCGATCATAAATGTCATCAAAGTACCACTTGTGGATCGACAGCTCATACAGGGGTTTGATTTTCGCCGCGATCGCCCCAGGGTCAATCTTGCCCTGCAAGTACATCAGCGCCGCCAGGGTAATCCCAATCAGGGCAATTCCGACTGAACTCCCCCCCATAATCAAAAATTCTTTTAGATCGAACTCACCAGCCTTAGACACTATTTCCATCACCGTTTCACTTGGTGGATGGATAAACTCCTCAAAGTAATTGGCAAACGGCGTTCCCACCAGACCAATTAGCACCGAAGGAATCGCTAGCAGTGCCAAGGGCAGTGTCATCGTCCAGGGCGACTCATGGGGATATTCACTATGACCATGGGTGTCATGGGCGGCGGCGGTTGCCGCGAGTTCTCTCGTATCCATCGCACCAGGGCCAAAGGCAGGGGTAGGTGCTAAACTCGCTATTACGACCGCACCAAGAGGTGCTGTTTTGAATTGCTGCCGGATTTCAGGTTTATTTCCCCGGAATTTGCCTTCAAACGTGCTGAAATACATTCGGAACATATAGAAAGCCGTAATTCCAGCTGTTAGCCAGCCAACTCCCCACAGCACCGGGTTAGCTGCAAAGGCGCTCCCTAGAATTTCATCTTTCGACCAAAAACCGGCAAAGGGTGGGATACCGCTGATCGCTAGAGTACCAATCAAGAAGGTAATCGCCGTAACCGGCATATACTTCCGCAGTCCGCCCATCAGCCGCATATCCTGCGGCAGGCTGGGGTCGTGACCGACGACTTCTTCCATGCCGTGAATCACAGAGCCGGAGCAGAGGAACAGCATTGCCTTAAAGTAGGCGTGGGTCATCAGGTGGAACAGTCCAGCGGAATAAGCCCCCACTCCCATCGCCATCACCATATAGCCCAATTGGGAAATGGTGGAGTAAGCCAGACCCTTTTTGATGTCGTTTTGGGTAATAGCAATGGTTGCACCCAAAAAGGCGGTTAATGCCCCAGTAAAGGCGATCGCATTCATTACCGCCGGTACGCCTTCAAATACTGGGTACATCCGGGCAATCAAAAACACCCCAGCTGCCACCATCGTCGCCGCGTGGATCAGGGCCGATATGGGGGTTGGGCCTTCCATCGCGTCTGGTAGCCAAACGTGCAAGGGGAACTGCGCGGATTTTGCTACGGGACCCAAAAAGACTAAGATAGCAAACAAAACCGCGAAAAAATTACTCAGCGAACCTGTTTGAACGAGGTCTTGCAGGCGTGAGCCCATCACTTCAAAATCAAAGCTTCCCGTCGCCCAATAAAGTCCCAGGATTCCCAGTAGCAACCCAAAGTCGCCAACGCGGTTAACGACAAAAGCCTTCTGAGCAGCATCAGCTGCGGACTTGCGGTCATACCAGAACCCGACCAGCAAGTACGAACACATGCCGACCAGTTCCCAGAAAATATAAACCTGTACCAGGTTGAGGCTGACCACCAAACCCAACATTGAGGAGCTAAACACGCTCAGATAGGCATAGAAGCGCACATAGCCTGGATCGTGAGCCATGTAGCCATCGGTGTAGACCATAACCAGTAAGGCAACTGTCGTTACGATCACCAGCATCAGGGCTGTCAGGTGGTCAATTGTGTAGCCCATATCCAAGTGAAAATTTCCTGCCGCCGCCCATTCAAACGTCCGGGTATAGGCTGGGTGTCCTTGAATCTGACTCCAAAGCAAGGCGAAGGAGAGACCCATCGCTCCTGCCAACAGAGACACGATCAACACGGCGTTCAACTGCCGCAGGCGGTTCGTCACCTGATTAAACGAGATCAACCCAAGACCGACTAGCATCGCCCCGACCAGAGGTAATACCGGAATCAGCCAGGCATACTGATAGATTGCTTCCATCACTGACGCCTACTTTTAGAATTCTTAACTACTTGCCAAAACTGTTAACAATTGTGACACACCCTTTTTCCCATAAAACACCCCACCCGACTGAAACTGGGTGGGGTATTTTCAAGATCCCTTTACTTTTCCTACACCGTCTTAGGCGGAGCGACACTCCCAATCGGCTGCTGGGGACAAACCCGATCTCGCCCCTGCATAGGTTTTCCAGCGGTTTTTATAGCTGACGACGATAGCTTCTAGCGCTAATCGCAGATCATCCGGTTGGTGAAAGTTATCGAGTCGCTGCCGGACTTTGCCTTCTTCAATCAGGATTAAGGTTGGCAGGGTCGTGAGTCGATAAGAATTAGAGAGTTTGAAATTTTCGTCAGCGTTAATCGCGACCAATTTGATTTGATCCTCGCAACGCGTCTGAAATTGCAACAGCAGCGGCTGAATCATGCGACACAGCCCACACCAAGGTGCACCAAAGTTTACCAAAACCGGAATTTGAGATTCTAAAACTTCTTGGCTAAATGTCTGCTCACTAACCGACAACACCATGATCCCTCTGATTTATTAGCTTTTGATATCAGCGTTGCACCCATCTTACATCAATTGGGGATCAAGTGATTAGTTTTTTTAAATTTACCAGTTGACGCTACCAGTTGCCTGAATCAATTGGGGGTGAGACCACCACAGCAGGAGGATAAAACCTGTGATCCCCAGGTAAGAGGGGCGGAGAAACTCTTGCCATTTGAGGGTTTGACGCCTTTGACAGATAGCCAGGAATGGAATGATGGAGGTGCGGGCGAGGACGCTTTCAAACGCTTCACCATAACGACTAAGCAATCGGCGATCGCCATGCCAAACCCCAAACAAATGATGCACCACCAACCCAACTGAGGTGACGAGGGTGAAGGTGGTGCCAAGCCAGAGGGTGTGGGCGATACACCAAATCAACTGTCCCACCATCTGCGGATGCCGGGTGATGCGAATAATCCCAGTTTCGTAGAGATGGACTTGAGGTTTCTGGATTGCGGCAATTTCTAGTAGATTGAACGTAGCCGGATAAAGAAACAAAAAGGAGATCGCCGATAGCACCCATACGAGTGTCCGCACTCCGGGGACACCTTGAACTTGCCACAGCTGCAAGCCGTCATAACGGTGGTTGAAAAAGTAAATAATCAGTACCACAGCTAGCGGGAGACTGACTGTGGCAAACAGGATACGGTAGAGCCGTGGCCCGATTTTTTTTTCTGCCCACGGTCGTAATGCTGCCAGACCGCTATGGGCGATCGCAAACCCCAGTAAAAGACCCAGCATCACAAAATGGCTGGGCGTCAACCAAGCGGATAACCTCATGATTAATAATGAAGTAATTGAAACCAAGTTAATTCCCGTACAACCCATACCACAAAGTAGTTCAGAGGAGACTAAGTTAAGCATCTTGCTCATAGTGTCAAGTTCGAGTATTGCCTCCAACAACAGGCAACAATCACCCCAAAAAGATCGCTGCTTGGGTTGGTTTGCCTCTAAGCTCCTTTCCTCTTTGTGGGTTTAGCCGTATGTCTGACCTTCCTTTCACTTTAGATCAGTTACGCATTCTCAAAGCGATCGCTGCCGAAGGGAGCTTCAAGCGTGCCGCTGATAGTCTCTACGTCTCACAACCAGCAGTCAGTCTACAAGTGCAAAACTTAGAGCGGCAGTTGGATGTACCATTGTTCGACCGGGGAGGACGACGGGCACAACTGACGGAAGCCGGGTATCTCCTGCTCAGCTACGGTGAAAAAATCCTCACCCTGTGTCAGGAAACATGCCGCGCTATTGAGGATCTGCAAAATCTCCAGGGCGGCACGCTGATTGTCGGCGCTTCTCAGACGACAGGGACGTATCTTTTGCCCCGCATGATTGGCTTGTTCCGGCAAAAGTATCCAGATGTGGCGGTGCAATTGCACGTTCACTCCACGCGCCGGACAGCTTGGAGTGTGGCAAATGGACAGGTAGACCTGGCGATTATCGGGGGTGAGGTGCCAACGGAACTCCAAGACTCGCTGGAAATTATTCCTTACGCCGAAGATGAGCTGGCGCTGATTATACCAGTCTTTCATCCGTTTGCTAAACTCGATCTAATCCAAAAAGAAGACTTATACAAGCTACAGTTCATTAGCCTGGACTCTCAATCGACGATACGCAAGGTGATTGACCAGGTACTGACTCGCTGCGGCATTGATACGCGCCGGTTCAAAATCGAAATGGAACTCAATTCTATAGAAGCGATAAAAAATGCGGTGCAATCAGGATTGGGTGCTGCCTTTGTCTCGCTCTCAGCGATCGCTAAAGAGTTACAAATGGACGTGCTTCACTCTACCCAAATTGAAGGGGTCGTAGTCAAGCGAACGCTATGGTTGATTTTCAACCCCAATCGCTACCGCTCGAAGGCGGCAGAAGCCTTTAGTCAAGAAATTTTGCCCCAGTTTGCCACGCCGGGATGGAACAAGGAAATGTTGGAGTCGCAACCATTGGTAACAGATTCCTTGTCAGCAGCAACGCCGCACCCGGCTGGAAGTTAATTTCAAAATTAAAGTATCAAATGTGAAGTATAGAACTTCAGCCTTCTGACTTAACCTTCAGCCTTCTGACATGGAAGTTAACTGCACCCGTCCAGGCTGCCCCCGCCCCCAAAACTATTTGGCGGATTTAGATGATAGCACTACGCTAAAGACGGTGGTGCAAAAGTACTGCACCACCTGTGGAATGCCGCTGATTTTAGCGGAACGCTATCTGCCCTTAAAGCTGCTCGGGCGAGGGGGATTTGGAGCAGCATTTTTAGCGCGAGATCGCTATACACCTGGGCTGCGCCGCTGCGTGGTCAAGCAGTTTAAGCCCTCTGGAGACTTGACCCAAACCCAGCTGCAAATAGCTCAAAATTTATTTGAACGGGAAGCAGAAGTTTTAGAGGAGCTGGGCAGCCAACACGACCAAATTCCCAACTTGTTTGCTTTCTTTGAGTTGACCGTTCCCAGTTTGCAACCAGGAAAGCAGGACAAGCTTTTCTATCTGGTGCAGGAATTTATTGATGGGCAAAACCTGGAGGAGGAACTAGCTCAAAAAGGCAAGTTCTCCGAGGCAGAGGTGTTGGAGGTGCTATGGCTTATCCTCCCAGTGCTGAAGTTTGTGCATGAAAATGGCTCTATTCATCGAGATATCAAGCCCTCTAACATAATGCGCGATCGCCGGGGGCGGCTCTACCTGTTAGATTTTGGTGCGGTTAAGCAGGTGGCGAAGGTAGCGGGTTCGGCGTCAGGGCGTTCGACTGGAATTTATTCAATGGGGTTTGCACCACCAGAGCAAATGGCTGGGGGAGAAGTTTACCCATCCACAGATTTGTATGCCTTAGCTGTAACTTGCCTGACGTTGCTAACTGGTAAGGAGGCAACAGAGCTGTTTGATGCCTACAGCAACAAGTGGAACTGGCGACGCTATGCCCAAGTGAGCGATCGCCTTGCCGCTGTTTTAGACCGAATGCTTTTACCGGCACCGAACCAACGTTTTCAGTCCGCACAGGAGGTAATGAACGCCCTCACCCCGCAGCAAACACCCCCGACTACAACTCAACCAAGCGTGCAACTAGTGTCACCAACCCAGCCTCCACGGGGCTGGGTTGGACAGCCAACGCTTCAGCCACAAGGCACCGTGCTCCCGCCAAGGTCTCCTCGACGGGCGTTTTCTACCCTAGAGTTGTTAGCTGGGGCTGGCTTTAGTGGGTTTGAAGGCGGGTTGATTGCGATCGCGCTTTTCAGTTTGCTGCACTCACCAGCAATTACCCTGGTTGCTTCGGCACTGATTTTAGGCGCTCTGATTTTTGCCCAATCCCGCCGCTGGATTGAAAAAATGGATCTATTAATTATTGCTGGAATCACACTCTTACTTATCTTTTTCGTCCCAGTCTTGCAGGGCGCTCTTTCCATCCAGGAGGTAGCATTCCTATCGGTTGCAGCTGGGTTAATCGCGATCGCACTGACAGCGCTGTTTCGTCTGATTTACAAATTGCTTTCCCTAATGTTTTAAGTGAATGGCGCTATAAGCCATCTATAGCTATGTCCGAGAAAAAGGAAACAGCAGTTCTCGTCTTAGCCCTCCTGATCACGCTGGGATTGGTGGGGGGTGGTATTTGGTGGTTTACTAAAGGCTCTAGCTTTAACTTGGGTGGTTTAGTCAAAAATCAATCCCAGCCAACTGGGGAGTCTAACGTCAAAAGTTTCGCCCAAGTGCAAAACGTCCCTGCTGGGCTATTTAGTTATGGCGGTAGCACAACTTGGGCACCTATCCGTGGAGACGTTGACCCAGCGATTCAAACCGTCTGGCCTCAATTTCGGTTGCGCTACAGCGAACCAACAGCCGAAGCCCCCGGTTCTGACAGTGGGATCAAAATGCTGTTGAATAACCAGCTGGCTTTTTCTCAGTCCTCTCGCTCGATTAAAGATCAGGAATACCAGCAAGCTCAAGCTAGGGGTTTCACCCTCAAAGAAATTCCGGTGGCAATTGACGGGATTGCGATCGCCGTTAACCCCAAGCTCAACATCCCTGGTATAACTGTCGCCCAGCTCCAGGATATTTACACCGGCAAGCTGACCAACTGGAATCAAGTCGGCGGACCAGATTTGCCCATAACACCTTACTCTCGTCGCCTTGAAGACAGTGGCACGGTTGAATTTTTCGTGGAAAACGTTTTGGCAGGTCAGAAGTTTGGTGCCAATGTTCAGTTCATGCCCACGACGACCCAAGCCCTGAGAGCAATGGCGACCAATCAAGGGGGCATTTACTACGCCTCCGCACCGGAAGTGGTCAGCCAGTGTAGCGTTAAATCCCTACCGCTGGGTCGTAGATCGAATCAACTGGTTCCGCCCTACCAGGAGCCTTTCGTAACTCTTTCTCAATGTCCAAACCAGCGCAATCAGCTAAATGCAGCTGCCTTTCAAAGTGGCCAGTACCCCATTACTCGGCGGTTGTTCGTGATTGTTAAACAGAATGGTCAAATCGATCAACAAGCAGGTGTTGCCTACGCTAACTTGATGCTGACAGCTCAGGGGCAGGAATTAATTACAAAGGCTGGATTTGTGAAGCTTGTCAACTAACTCTAGTAATAGAATCAGCTGGCAAACAGATGAGATTATCACCTTGTGTAAGGAGCAAACCGCGTTGGCGCAACTTGCCCATCAGGCGGGTTACGGTTACACGAGTGGAGCCAATGGCGCTGCCAATTTGAGCATGGGTAAGAGGAAATGGTAGACAATAGCCGCGAAGAACTTCATCTTCGCCGAGTGATGCCTCTCCATACTCTTCAATTAACAGCGTCAGAAACCCCAAGAGTCGGTCAATCGTTCGTCGCTGCCCCAAGGCACTCAGCCACAGGAGCTTGCGCTGGTGCTGGTAGCGAAACGCATCCAGCACTTCGCGCCGGAAGTGGGGCCAGTTGTCTAGATCGTGCCAGTACATCCACACTACCGAAGTTTGGTCAACATGGGCGTAACTCTGGAGTGTAAAAGGTGACTGAGCGACAATTTCAAACGGCTGTCCCGCGCCAACGAAGCCTAAGAAAGCTTCTTCTGGGGTTCTGTTAATTCGTCGAGACGTTAGCTGACTCGCGGTGGCGCTGACTTGGGAAATACCCACGAGTCGGACAGCACCCCGTTGCACCAAATACAGCAGCCCAGACCGAGCCGGAATTCGCTCATCTTTGCTAAAGGTGCGGAATCGGTAGTGTTCCTGAGACCAGTCAAGAATCCGTTGCCAGGTCAAAAAAGGCCGTGATGGCTCTGAAGGGGATGGAGAATGCATAGTTCGAAGCAGTTGGCAATAGACAAACAAGTCAGAGAAGGAGCAGCTGAGTGCCTCTATGGTGACAGGCTGGAGTTCACACCTCAAACCTGAGCCATTCGTAGGTACAAAGCTAGCTTTACTGTACATTTATATGACTTACTGTAAACTCATAGTAGCAAAAATTACTTGATTTTAATAATTTTTGTACAGTTCTCAGTTTGGCTAATGTTGCTAAAAGTTACAACCCAAGAATTGAATAATGCCGGTTAAAAGCAGGTATGCTAGTAGGGCGTGTATGCATGGGCCCTATGTACTGTGAATCAAGAGCTACCAGTTGTTGCCTATTCATCAGTTAACCAACTGCTGTTATTGTGAAGGCGATCGCCACCCTGGTTAGGTGACAAGTCAGTAAAAGTCACATCCTGCTACCTCACAAAAGCAGGGAGCCAGAGCGGCTCGACTCGGCGTTTAGATATAAAGTTTTGTTAAAAGCTCAGATGAAAAATTTAATTTTAGCTAAAATAGTATAGTGTGAGGAGCGAACCAGTCAGGGCACCGAGACGAAACACGGCAAGTCGTCGGTGCCCTTTCTGATTTAAGGGAGTTTGGAGGGTTGTGTTGCAACTCAGAAGTGGTAGTCTGGTAAGGGTAGCATTTGTACTTACTCTCCTCAGCCACCGACACCCGATCCATGAACCCCTCTTTCCCCTTTCAAATGGAGCTATGCCGTCCTCACCTGCTGAAGACCAACGACACAAGAGCGGGTGCATAAAACCTATATAGAGGTGAAGCGGGGGTGACTTATTTCCTTCTCAGTTTGAGTATTTATCCCAGAACACCATATAGTTGCTATCACTCTTATTGCTGGACTCGGCTTTATTTAACTTTACACAGCCTAACAGGTACGATAGAGCCAGATTTGAGTACTAAAGCACTTATCTATAACCCTCTCACAATACTAACAGGAATAGTCTCCTTGATTGGGTAGATCTCCTACTACTATTTGCCTATGACTTTTTATAAAATAGGAGTATAACGTAAATTCTCTCCTGACAGCTTTGACCTGACTTGACTTTCAAGATATTAAATAGGATTCCAGTTGATTGCAAGAAAAACATCCCAATTGACATCAGTACTCTTAAGGCATTGCATTTCAAGTGCGAAGGTAGAGCAAGCAAAATAAATCCCCCAACTTCAAGGAGACTTAAAAATGAATACGAAGCAAGAACACCAAGCAGAAATGACAGAGCGGTTAGCACCCGTTAGCTTAAGATCAGATAGGTCGATATTTACTGGATTGCCACCAATTAGGTTGGTATGTTCTAAATCTGCACCTCCTAAGTAAATACCCTCTACACATCAGGAGCGTTGCAAACTCGTTATTTCACTACTGTAAGCGCCTACCCTGATTGAATCTAACCATCGCCAGCCACACTTCAAGAAACTGCCAAAATATTATTTAATTGGGGTTTTAAAATGAAAAATTTACCAAAGCTACCACTCCGAGCGCCAACCGGCTTGAAGACAGATTGGAGCTCACACAGTACAAACATAACCTTTGGGCAATCAATGATGAACACGCATACTTGCCCTTGCTGCTCATATACTCTACTTCGTCATGTGCGCTTAGGAGAACTTTACTGGAGCTGTAGCCACTGCCATGCAGAAATGCCAGTCCTAGAAAGCTTTGCACATTCGAGTTGGGATTTGGAACGCATATTAGAGCTTTGAGCGTCTAATCGGGTTGTCTTTCCTAAGAATCTACTTCCACTTCAGACTTTTTGTAGTTTTCTACAGCAATTATTTTATTCGATAAAAGCGAGGACGATTATGAGATTCACTGATTTCCCACTTCTAAACAAATTTACTTTGTGGTTGATTGTAGTGCTTCTCTTTCACCCCAAGCTTCAAACATCGAACTCCCCATAGGACACGGCGAATTAATTTTGATTGTTGATGACGAAGCTGCAATTTGTGAGATTACCCAAGCAGCGCTGGAAAAACACAACTACAAACTTCTCACTAGCAGTGATGGAATTGAGGCTCTAGCGCTTTACGCCCAGCATCAGGATGAAATTAGTCTGGTATTAACCGATATGATGATGCCGTTGATGGATGGTTCAACCACCATCCACACGTTGCAAAAACTAAACCCACAGCTCAAGATTATTGCCGTCAGTGGACTAGCATCAAACGAACAGGTGGTGTCCTCTTCTGGCGTTGGTGTCAAAGCATTTTTGTCGAAGCCCTACACAGCGAGGGAATTATTAAGCACCATTAACGGCGTTTTGAGCGCTCCATAAGAGGAACGTTCTCAAGGAGTAATGTTGGCGGGAGCACGTCGGTTGACGAGCAGAGGACTTTTGGGACACTTTCGTCTCCCCCTCCCCTTAGAAGCAATTCTCGCCTTTTTGCAGTTAAGAAATGGAAGACAGCTATTAAATAGTACACGCCTACGGCTTTTCTTCAATTGCGATGCAGGGGCGAATTGCCAGTGAATCAGATTCGGCAACTCCGCTACCTCGAATGCTTCTTTCAAAGCCTTAATTGCACAAGATGCCGAGATCGCTGATGCTCCAGAATTATCTATGATCGCCACAAATAAGCTAGCCCAGATAGGTAATCGCTTATCTTCTGTCTTTGGGCGATCGCTAAGCCAGTAGAAATTATTTCCAATGTTTGCTGCGACATTGTCGCTTGTTACTTCACAATTTTTAAACCCTTGTGCCGATAATAATCTAGCCAAAGGACAGTCGTCACTACTTCTGGCATATCCTACTATGGCTTCATCGGGATTGCTTTCTAGCAACAAAAAGAAAGGAGTGGTAGTCAAAAGCGCATCTTTAAGTAAGTTCATTATTTACCCTAAACAACATTTTCGCGGGTGATTGACTTAAATTCGTAACTGCAGTCTACTTGCCTCATGGAATGAAACAAAAACGCAGCTAGGCTTTGCCCCCGCGAATGTCCAGTTTTATAACCGTTCAGGGGGGGTACGAATTTAAGAGGGTTTGAGGCCGCATCAAGCCCATAAATTTGAGGAACCACAGCATTACTTGGGGTTCTGCTTACCTAACTCCCTGGAATCCCAATTGAGCCAAGACTTTTTGACAGCAAGTGGAAATTTAGACAGCAACTTTTACTTGCGTGACGTCTACTGCCTTGGTGCCATCTACTTTAGCAGCGAGATCTTTGAGCTGACTCACGAGTGAGTGATTCGGCATGGTACCTTTAAGGACAATAATGCTGCCGTTTTGGCCAATGCTTAGGGTTTCAATATTTTTAAGATCTGGATCTCGATCAAAAGCAACTGCAATCCGCTTGGCTAAGCCGAGTTGATCGTATTCACCCTCTAGTCCCATATATTCTGGTGGTGGTGGTGGTTCATGCATTCCTGCTTTCTCTCGCAGTTCGCAATCATACTCACCATTCAGTCCTGGACTCATCCGCGTCTCTGCCTGGGGAGATTCCTTGATGCTTAATAGGGTGCTATTTTCTTTTCCAGATACCTTTTGTAACCAACTCATCGCTCTGACCTTCTGACAGGGTATCGTCTCTTTTATGGTCAATCTTTTTAATCACTACTATCATCCCTCGTAGGGTTGATCTCTCACAGCCGCATGGCACTAAGAGGACTCCCGATAAATAATTGCTTTAGGGGTGTATTGGGTTTATTAGTGTGTGGCGAAAGATCTGAGAGTGACGGCACAGGCTTTTATTGAGGTGGAACATTCTAAGAGACTGTTTATAAAAAAATTGTTAAGCTGATTAGTGTTGTTTTGCTAATCGCCGGACCATTAATCGAGTTATGGCGGTGTAAATTATAGCTTCACTTACTTCTGGCAAGAGTTAGTAGTCTTTGCTCAGGCGAAGAGAATAATTCAACCAACCAAAAGTACGCTACACAACCAATGTTTTCAGGCTTGGTTGAGAGGGTAATTTCAAGAGCTGACGGTCTGAAAGGCTTACTGGAAGTTAATTTGAAACAATTGATGCTTTTGGGACACCCCCCTGAACTGTTACGATTGCGCACTAGTGTTCAGCGGGTAGAGACGATGATTGGAAAGCCGGATTTCTGGATTTCAAACACAGCTTTAAATTTCTCTGCTGGCCCATTCATCGTGGAGTGATCGGGAAAAGAAACCAAAATGTGTTGATATTTAGATAATCTACTGCCGCAGTTAATTAGTTCGGCTTCAGTAACTATTCCAATGCGTCCATCGTAAGCTTGAACTTTGTCATCAATTTTATACATTCTTTTTTCTCCTAAAAGTAGACGCGACTTGATTTCAAGTGATATTCAGAGGGGTCAGGGGCTAGGGAACATAATCCTTTTTTCCTTTCTCCCCTCAAAGGGTTGAACTCCTGTCGCTGGATATTGGTCATCAGAAGGACTAAAAATTCTAGCAACAGCGCCTGAAATATAATAAATAACGCGCCGAACAATTCCTGAGACTGATTGAATAGCCTGCCGTAGTTTTGCGGTAGTATACATAAGTTTTCTCCTGTTCCTCCTACTTCGATACTAGGAAAACAATTTGAGGAACTTGTGAGGAAGGCAGAGATCTCAGCTTTTCTGGTGTTACGGGCCAAAACGCCCGTGCTTTGGTAAACAGGCGTTTCGGCTAAAAAAAACAACTAGGGGCACAAGAAGAAAAGTTTGAACCCTGCTCCCGATGTCATCAGGTGAATTCTCTAATGAACAAGCTTCACGACAATATGCTGATAGAATTATCCTAACACTTTTTGGTACGCTAGCGTGCAAAAGTGATATACTAGAATTTTGGTACATCAGCGTACATAATAATTCAACTGGTCACAGCCCCTCCGGGGCTTGGCTAAGAAGGACTCTGCCCAAAGCTCATATTATGCCATTCGCCTTAATTGGCAAGGATTTTTGTTTGATTGGGGCTTTTTACCTAAGGGCAGCCAGGATGACAGCATTTTTGATTCACAGCCAAGATTTGACCGAAAAACAGAGGCATAACACCCTCTGTGGTTTTTAGAGATTCATACTGATATCATTCCTTGCCAGCAGTTGCATGTTATTGATGGCTCTACTTCAATACAAACATTCTGTGTATGACTATTTCATCCTGATTGAAGCATTGGGCAAATAAATTGTGAGCACAGTCAACAAATCAGCTATTAGAGGTGCAGAATGTCCCACGAACTAATCAACTTAACATTGCCAGTTGTAATTGCAAACATCGAAAATGTCTTAGAGGATTATCCTGAATATCCGTATCAAATAGCCTTTTCTCTGCCTGAATTGCGGCAAAGGCTACTTGCCCATGTCCTGACTCACACCCCTAACCGCTATACAGTTGCGGGAGAGAAGCTGACACCATTAGACCCTAAGTTTTCATACCATTATTCTATGCAAGAGCGGATACGGATGGAAAATTTGATTCATGGGAGTATTCTACATATCCTGCGGGAAAATGCGTCATGGGTTGGTGGTCGCATTACTCAAATGGAGAGATCAGACTGTGCCCTGAGCAATTGAGCCAGCTGATTTTAGAATTATTAAGACTGAAAGAGCGCTTCACATCTTTGACAGCTTGTAAATAGTTCAGTCAAAGCAATCGCGGAGAATGACTATAAATGCCTACTCATTTCACCCCTTTAACAGACTGCAACTAGTCCAATCAACCTCATCCCCAAAACTATGAATTGGTCAGAAACGCTGAAAGAGTCTTTAATACCTGTTTTAGAGTAGTTGAGATTAGCTTTGTGGGTCGTCCACCATGCCCCCTGCTCAGTCCTCGCGGTGCAGGGGCTAGTATTGCCTAGTTATCAGCTAATTCCGGCAGAGCACATAGAGCAGAAATTGGTGTCTCGCAGAGACTAATCCAATAAGGCTTTCATGCAGAGTACTTTTATGGAAGAAAGGAATATACGATGCCTTTTGCCAAGACGCTTTTTATTGAGAATTCCCGCCATGATAATTTTTACCTTCCGTATACGGAGAAAAAAATCAGATTAACGGAAAACATTATTTTTGCGTTTAATGCATGAAAAAAGTGTTTTGTCCATTTAGTGAGAGTTAATTTTAGATGCGTTTGCCCTGCGAGAACAGACGAGGTGGGCAACAAACGGGTTAGCCTGTGCCAAGGGAAAAAGGTTAGAACTTTATGGGTTAGCAGTCTGATTGAATTGTCTCAGCAGAATTTGGGGTGGCGTGTGCGCGACTTCAGTGTTGTCAAATCAAAAAAAGATCTCTACAGTCAGAAAAACAACTTGGTACTTGAAGTAATGAAAAATAAAAAGTTGAAAGATTGAGCGTTTCCAGTTCCAATAGCAAAGCTACAAAAACATTCCTCATCGTTATATTTCTTTGACACATTCTCTGTAATATCACGAGATGGTTTAGTAAAAATTAAAACTAGCTCTTACTTAAGGCTTACCTTTCGTCTACTGTCACGATCAAGTCACTCCTGTAAGTACAACAGCGATGGCTCTGGTTTTGTAGTTAGCTGTTGCCGTCGGGCAGTGGCTCCAGCCTCTCGGCGGGAGAGGAAGGCGAGCCGTTTAGAGCACAAATTCTTCAATTGCCGCCGCCGCCCCGTCTTGTTCGACGCTGGGTGCTACCCACTGGGCAACAGCCTTGACCTCTGCTGGTGCATTGCCCATCGCTACACCGATCCGAGCGTACTCAAGCATCTCGACATCGTTGAAGTTATCGCCAATAGTCATGACGTTGGCAGCTTGTAGCCCCAGCAGCTCTTCGGCTAAGTAACGAACCCCAGTTCCCTTGTTTACAAAGGGGTTAGTGGCTTCAAAAAAGGTGGCAACCGATTTGGTGAGGTAGAGTTCAGCTGGGGTGTATTGCTGGCGCAAACTTCCGAGTAACTGGTCGATTACAGCTGTGTCGTCACTCAGAGCCAGAACTTTTGTGGGTTCATCTGTTAGGACTTGACGCAAGTCTCCCACTGCGATCGCTTCAATGCCAGAGCGTTCTGAGTAAATTTGCGTTTGGGGGGTTAACTCCCGGACAAACAACTGGTCGTTGATATAAAAGTGGACAGAAAGCAGCTTTAGCAGTTGCGGTTGCTCAAAGTAGTCCAAAAGCTGCTGTGCAGTTTGCTTAGAAACAGTCCAGTGACGATGAAGTTGCTGGGTGGCAGGGTCTTGAATCCAAGCTCCTTGGTAGGCTAGTAGCGGCAGACTGGAGCCTACTTCCCGATGAAATCGCAACGCTGAGCGGTACATCCGACCGGTGGCGATCGCCACCTGAACGCCCCGATCTTTCGCCGCCTGAATGGCGCGGCTTACCGGTGGGCGAATTTGATTGGACTCCCCAGCGATCGTGCCATCGATATCCAGTACGAGCAGTTGAATCCCGTCCGGATCTGCACTCGCTGTTTTTTCTACATCCTGCTCAGCCACATATGCTTTGTGCATAATTGAAAAGTCAGTTTCCTGATTGTCTCCCAGTAAGAGGTTAACAGGCTAAGCGCCGATCCGTTGTTAATAGAGAAGCCTACTTTTGCCGTACTGGAATCTCAATCCAAAACTCTGTTCCTTGTCCTGGCTCTGACTTGCACAGGAGTGACCCCCCATGCTTCTCGACTACGATCTGATAGCTGATCGATAACCCCAAGCCTGTGCCCTTACCCACTGGCTTAGTCGTGAAAAAGGGGTCAAATATTCGCGCCCTGACCTCCTGGGTGATCCCTGGCCCGTTATCGGCAATTCCCACCGCAATATGATCGGGGTTCAACTCAAGAGTGCGAATTGTGATCGTGCTGGGGTGAACCCTATTTTCATCTAGCTGGCGTTGCTGGTTGTAACTATCTAGGGCATCAATTGCATTACTGAGAATATTCATGAACACCTGATTCAGTTGCCCAGCATAGCACTCCACCGACGGCAAAACACCATATTCTTTAACTAGTTCAATACCAGGATGTTTGCCGTGGGCTTTCAGCCGGTTTTGCAGGATTAATAGCGTGCTATCAATCCCCTCATGAATATCAACCCGCTTCATTTCTGCTTCGTCAAGGCGAGAGAAATTCCGCAGCGATAGTACAATCTGACGGATGCGTTCAGCGCCAACATTCATTGAATCCAACATTTTGGGCAGATCCTCAATTAGGAAATCCAGGTCAATAGCTGCGATCTGCTCCTCGATTTCAGGCACCGGGTTGGGATAATGCTGCTGATACAGGTGTACCAGAGCCAGCAAGTCTTGGGTGTAGTTGTGAGCGTGGGTGAGGTTGCCGTAGATGAAGCTAACCGGATTGTTGATCTCATGGGCTACACCAGCAACCATTTGTCCCAGACTAGACATTTTTTCAGTCTGAATCAGCTGGGATTGGGTTTGTTGTAACTCTTGCAGGGCTCGAGCAAGTTTTTCAGCTTTAGCTAGAGCATCGGCATGGGCATCGACAAGACTGGCTTGACTTGTTTGCAGTGCTTCGGTATCTGTCTGAATCTTACCAGCCATTTGATCAAATGCGGCTGAAACTTGTGCTATTTCATCAGAGCCTTGTAATCTGGCGCGAACACTAAGCTCTCCTTTAGCCAAACTGTTGCTTGCTGCAACCAGTCGCACAACGCGCCGGGTTAAGGTTTTTTCAAAAAATAACCATACTGCAATACAAAGCAGCGCTAACACAGCACTGGATTCGAGCGATCGCGCTAAAGCATCTTTATATGACCGCTGTTTTAATCCAGAAATGTCATACTCTAACAAAAGAACACCTACTTTTGAAGGACGAATTGAGCCGGGAAAAATTCCTAATACAACTGGGTAAATTGCCTGTAGACTTTGTTTATCCTCAGATAAAATGACAACGCCTGACAGCGTTTTACGCACCCTTTCAAAGCTTGATAAGCGATTTGTTGCTGGGGTATTAGTTACTTTTTGATTCCGCAGTTCATATCGGCTTGCCAAAATTACCTTGTTGTTTTCATCACATACCAAAGCTAGCTGTATATTTTGGTTAATCCCAAGCTTGCTAATGATTAATTCAGCTGCCGAACTATCTGCTTGGCGGAACAAAAACAGATACTCCAACATTCCTGATGTTTGGTCTCCTGTGCTTTTTACCTGACGGCTCGCATCCTCTTCTGTATACAGAGCAGACAGTGATACCTCACGTTGAAAAGAAAATAAGCTCAACAAACTGCCAAACAGTAAAAGAATGACTGGAATTGACAACCGAAGAGGAAATGGAAACCTTTTCATAGCGCGAGCGATTTTTTCTGTCAAATCCCAACTGAAGTAACAAGCCTTAATTTAGTTATTTTTGAATATCGATACTTCTACGTTATCAACTAACCGAGCGTCAAACACAAAGGTAGGAGATACCGCTTTTTTGAGCAGATTTTTATTCACCATGAATTTGGCTATCCGACTGAGCGTCTCGATGGATGCGGTATCGGTTTTTCCTAATATGTGTTGGTTTAACTGAACGTCTGGAATGCGAATACCGTTTAAAGATTTCAGGAACTGAAGAGGCGTAACTCCTTCATGTGAGGCCATTCGACGAGCAGCATCAGCCGGGTGTTTCTGTAAGTAATCGAGGGCACGAAACCAGCCGGTGGTTAAAGCCTGAGCCGTAGCTGGTTCCTTAGTCACCACACTTTCACGCATTGCCACGACGTCCAAAACTTCACCAGGAATTTGTCTGCTGCTAAACAGCAAATTTGCACCCGTCGCCAGCAGCTTGGAAACAGTTGGCTCATAAGTAACAACAGCATCGATACTTCCCTGCTTAAATACCTGTTCGTCCTGAGATATTAATAAGGAGACAATTTGCACATCCTGGGCTGACATACCGACTTGCTCTAAGGCTCGGCTGAGTTCAAACGCCCCCAACGCAGTAGACTCCACACCAACACGTCGGCCTTTTAGATCTTGCAACTTCTTAATTTCTGGTTTCGCTATAATCGCGTCTCCACCATTGGAAATATCCTGAATAATCACAATACGGAGGTCGGGAGCGGTTTCTGCTAGTGACCACGCCTCATCTAGTGATATTGTTATTGCTTCTAGATCTCCATTACGGTAGGAGCGCATTAATTCTTGGTCCGAGGGATAATCAATTAATTTAATTGGAGCGTTACCGTAGTAGCCTAAATCACGAGCCAGATACAGACCTTCACTACCTGGCCAAACAACAAAGCCTACCCGTAACAGAGGCGGCGGTTCTTTAGCACAGCTGACAAAGATAAATTGCAGTAAAAATATAGTGACGAGGCCATAGATGAATGCCTTTATTAGATTCATGCTGATTAAGATAGCTTTACATAAAAAACTAACTTTAACACTATCTCTGCTCTGCGTTCAAGCGAAATATTACTGAGAACAGGAACCCAGTTTGCTATCGCCGTCAAATAAGTCTAGTGAATGTACGGTGGTACAGAATTATGAGCACTGCTTATGTATTTTTTTTTCTTAGCTCAAGTTAAAACTGAAATAACAAGCGTTAATTAACTTATTTTTAAACATCTAGACTTTTACGTCTTGAACCAGCGGAGTGTCAATCGACTTTGGCGGCGGTTATTGAGCACATTTTTTACTAGCGTATATTCACGCTCAGTAATTTTGCGGTCAGAGGAAGTCCTGCCCAATTATATTTTTCCGGGAAATTACTCTTAGACATAAAACCAAGAGCAAGCTAGGTTGATTTTATTGCACAACCGTAACGAGTAGTCATTCTGGTTTTTATATGCGCTCAAAACCCGATAATGAAATCATACAAGATATGCACGACTGGTTTAATAAACAATTAGGTTGCATCGTCGGACGACGCGAGTTCATGTTAGGTCGATACGAAATGAAAGTAATAAATACAACACAAACAATAAATAAATCTTTTGATAATTTTATCCAGGCTCTGAAGCAATACGAAAAAGTTGCTGGCATATTAATCTTTAATGAGCCTCGGTTTTATCTGGAGCAAAATCGTTCTGTAATGGAGACTATCCAGTATATAGCTGAACAAGTTTCGCCTATTACCAACATTTGTCCTTTTGACTTAATTCGTGGTCAAAAGCTGACTACAAAAATTCCTCTGATTTGTCCAGTTACTAATACATCTGTAATTTACTCTTTTTATACTGTTGCATTTTGTCCACAATCCGCAGAGAAAAATGACCCTCTTTATGATAAAGCAGCGTTTGCGCCTTATACATGCGTCAATATTATCTCTGATGTGTTTGCATTTTCTATGTTTGTCAGAGACGAATTTCTAAAAACATACAATACAGAAGTGTACGAGCAAAACAACATAAATACGTTAAAGCTTCATTTTTCCCGCTGTGCTGAATTGTGGCAGCGGTTTTCTAAAAAGACAATTAATAACTATCAAAAAATTACTGCTGATTCTGTTTGCCCTGTTCGTATGACCTCTAATGGTTCGCACTGGATTGCTCCTCACCCCGATCCGGCATTTGCTGAGATTGTTAAAGATACCTATTTCCATGAAATGCCAATAGTTTATACAAAGCCGATTATAGAAAAATGGGTTAATTTTTTTGAAAGTAAAATCCCTGTAGATATGAGTGATGCTTTGAATGATGGTTTCTTAAAGAACTAATGATAAATAGTTTTAAAAGCTTAGGATCATTTCGTGGCTAAACGTAAAGTAAATGACAGGCTAAACCGATTAAGCTTGGCCAACCGCCGAGCCAGATTCCAGCTCTTATTGTCTCAACTAGTACCTCTTTCATGTGCGTTTCTTTACCCAGCCTGTGGGGGTCTCGGAATAGTCATGAGCAAGCGGATATTAGAAAACGTACCGCCATTGCCTCTGCTGATCATTCAACTAAGTGCTAGCGCGGCGTTTCTTTGGGTGGTCGTGCTAATTCGCGGGCTTCGACCGTCGTTTCAGTGGCAGACAATCAGGGGAGGTCTAACCGGAGTACTCGAACCTGGAATAAACCATACCTTTTGCACACTTGGTCTCGCTCTAACGACCGCAAGCAATACGTCACTGATCGGGGCGACGGAACCAATCATGGTCATTTTTCTAGCTTTGGTGTTGCTGCGCGAACGGATATCACCGCTCTTGGGTGTCCTCACTGTCATCGCCGTTATGGGCGTGATTTTAGTTATCGGCTTTGCTCCTGGAGAAATTAGCGCCGGAAACATTCTCGGAGATTTTCTAGTTGCAATCGGTACATTGTTTGCCGCCGTCCACGTTATCATCAGTGCGCGCATCTTAGTAGATTTAGATCCCTTGCCATTATCTGCCCTACAACAGTCAGCGGCCTTAGTGTGGGCGCTTGTAGTGTGGGGAATTACTACACTGTGGCAAGGGCAGGGCGACAATCTCGCTCATATAAGCCCTATGGTTTGGGCATGGGCCGCCGCGACTGGTATCGTACAGTATGCTTTGGCGTTCTGGCTGTTCCTAATTGCATTGCGAGGGCTAAAGACACGTATTGCCCCGCTTTATCTCTACTTAGTTCCCCTTTTCACTGTGAGTGGTGCTTACTTGTTTCTCGGCGAGCAGCTATCAATACTTCAGTCTGTAGGTGCTGGATTTATTTTGGTCACTGTTATTTGTGTCTCTTGGCTCCACATGAAGTGATACCTGACGTTGAAAAGAAAATAACAAGGTTGATTCAGTGATTTTTAAACAGCGATATTTCTATGTTTTGAACCAGCCGGGCATCAAACCTAGAGGTAGGCTCTACTGCTTTTTTGAGCAACTTTTTCTCCAACATAAATTTTGCTAGTCGGCTGCCCGCATTGAGAGATGCGGCATCGGTTTTTTCTAAAATTTTTTTGTTTGACTGAACGTCTGGAATGCGAATACTGTTTAAAGATTTCAAGAACTCAAGAGGCTTAATTCCTGAGTGTGGGGCAATTCGACGAGCAGCATCAGCCGGGTGTCTCTGCAAGTAATCGAGGGCACGAAACCAGCCGGTAGTTAGAGCCTGAGCCGCAGTTGTTTGCTTGGTTAGCACACTCTCACGTATTACCACGACGTCCATAATCTCATCAGGAATTTGTCTGCTGTCAAATAGCAACTTTGCACCCATCGCTTTCAGCTTGGAAATCGTCGGCTCAGAAGTAACAAGAGCATCAATGCTTCCCTGCTTTAATGCCCATTCGTCCTTAGCTCCTACTAAGGAGACAATGTCCACATCCTTTGATGACATACCCACTTGTCCTAAGGCTCGGCTGAGTATAAACGCCTTCAACGCATTAGACTCCAAACCAACACGTCGCCCTTTTAGATCTTGCAAGTTCTTAATTTCTGGTTTCGCTACAATCGCGTCTCCACCATAAGAAAAATGTAAGGATTCAGGTGATCCAAACCCTTACTAGACAAGGGTTTCAGCTCTGGAGATTAAGGCTAAATTGTTAGTTGTTCTCAATAAACAACGAAAAATCAGCGTTTCAGCAATCGCTATTGATAATAAGAATAATCGAGATTTTCGTCGAAAGCATTGCCGGAAAAGCATTTGAGACATTTCCAGATGACCTGAATCCTTACAGAAAAATCTCGAATAAGCACAATACGGAAGTCTGGAGCGGTTTCTGCTAGTGACCAAGTCTGATCTAATGTTAGGGCAGCTGCTTCGACATCTCTGTTACGGTAGGATCGCATTAATTCTGAATCTGAAGCGTAATCCACCAATTTAATCGGGGTTTTAGCATAGTAGCCTAAATCACGAGCCAGATACATACTTTCACTACCTGGCCAAACAACGAAGCCGACCCGTAAGGGCGGCGGCGGTTCCGATTCACAGCTGAAAAAGACGAATTCCAGTAAAAATACAGTGGCGAGGCCATAGAAGAATGCTTTTATAAGTTTCATTCTGAACCTACTCTCATTGGGCTTGATGCAGATAGTCCGCAACCTGGCTGTAGTGGAATCTCAATCCAAAACTCTGTCCCTTTGCCCGGTTCTGACACACACCTAAGCAACCCTCCATGCTTATCCACCACAATCTGATGGCTGATTGACAACCCTAAACCGGTCCCTTTGCCTACGGGCTTGGTGGTGAAAAAAGAGTCAAACAATTGTGCTTTGACGGCCTTATTCATACCGGGTCCGTTATCAGCAATCACAACTGCGATCGCCTGAAAGCCAATCACTTCCGTGCGAATCTTGATCAGAGGTGAAGGGATATTCTCTAATGCATGAATCGCATTGCTAAGAATATTCATAAATACTTGATTTAGCTGCCCAGGGTAGCACTTTACCAAAGGCAAATCTCCATACTCTTTAATGACTTCAATGCTAGGATGTTTACCGTGAGCTTTCAGTTGGTTTTGCAAGATTAATAACGTACTATCAATGCCCTCGTGAATATCAACCTGTTTCATTTGGGCTTGGTCAAGGCGAGAGAAATTCCGCAAAGACAACACAATCTGACATATGCGCTCAGCGCCAACATTCATTGAAGACAAAATTTTGGGCAGATCCTCAATCAGGAAATCTAGGTCAATGGCTGCAATATGCTTTTGGATCTCAGGAGCTGGGTTGGGACAATGCTGCTGATAGAGGTGCACCAGCTCCAGCAAGTTTTTGGTGTAGTTGTGAGCGTGGGTGAGGTTGCCGTAAATAAAGCTAACCGGATTGTTGATTTCATGAGCCACCCCAGCTAGCAGGTGTCCCAAACTAGACATTTTTTCGGTGTGGAGCAGCTGGGCTTGAGACTGTTTCAGGTCGTATAGTGCTTTCCCAAGTTGCTGCGCTTGAGCTTTAGCAGCGGCTGTGGCAGCACAACTTCGTTTATACATTTCAGCTTGGTTGATGTTGCTTGCCAATTGAGCGGCATCACTTTCTTTCTGATACTGACTGACTACTGCTTCCATTGCTGTGAGCAAATCCGTCGAAGCAGCCTCAACAATGTAACCCAGATGAGGATTATCCGGCGTCAGTTCATCATCCGCAGTCTGCACCAATGCTCTGACTTGGGCGACGTAGTTGCGCATCTGCCGGTCTAAATGGAGAGGTGGCTCAAAGTACATTGCCTTGACAACGGTTGAAGGCTGACCTGGTAGGTTTATACTGCAATCCCCGTTGAGCAGCCCATTATGGGACTTTTCCATCAGAGCGATCGCATCGAGCAAATCAGAGCGCAATCCAACCCTCTGTGTGTCTTGACTAAAAACTAGTCGGAGGGAGAACAGTGCCGTCCGTTGGGACAGCATGCGCTGGCGACCACTAAGGTTGATCACAGCAGCATTCATTTCCCAAGCCCTGCTGATGTGATTAAGCTCAAAGTAGGTTTTGAAGGCGAGTACGGATAATAGCTCCAAACGCCACAAATATTTGTAGGTCAGGCTGTCGGTCGAAGTTTTACCCATAGCGATTTTGATCAAAACAGGATGCAGATTCAGGACAAAAAGGCTTATTACTCAACCTGGCACGGAATTTCAATCCAAAATTCAGTGCCAAAACCAGGAGCTGACAGGCACTTCAGCACGCCCTTATGCTTTTCGACAACAATTTGGTAGCTGATAGACAATCCTAAGCCGGTGCCTGTTCCTGCGGGCTTGGTGGTGAAGAATGGGTCAAATAATCGTGCTTTGACCGCCTGGGTCATTCCCGATCCATTATCAGCAATGCGCACGGCTACGTAACCAGGAGGCGAAACTTTTGTGCAAATCTCGATCACAGGTGAGGAGTCATTTTCACTCACTCTCTTCTCCTCCAGGGCGTCAATCGCATTGCTGAGGATGTTCATAAACACTTGGTTGAGTTGTCCGGGGTAGCACTCTACCGAGGGCAAGTCGCCATAATCCTTGACAATCTTAATCTCAGCACTCCGACCGTTGGACTTGAGTCGGTGCTGCAAAATTAAGATGGTGTTGTCGATGCCTTCATGCAAGTTGACCTGCTTCATTTCGGCTTCGTCTAGGCGCGAGAAGTTCCGCAGCGACATAACAATCTGATTAATCCGGTCGGCTCCCATCTGCATCGATGTCACCAGCTTGGGTAGGTCTTCTAGGAGAAATTCCAAATCGATCGCCTCGGCTCGCTCTTGAATTGCTGCCACCGTTTGGGGGTAGTGTTGTTGATAGAGGCTTAGGAAGTCCAGCAGGTCTTGGATGTATTGAGTTGCATAAGTCAGGTTGCCGGTGATGAAGCTGACGGGATTGTTGATTTCATGGGCAACACCAGCAACTAACTGGCCTAAGCTCGACATTTTTTCGCTTTGGATGAGTTGCGCTTGGGTGTTTTGCAGCTGGTGCAGAGTTTGCTCCACTTGCTGGGCTTGCGTTTGAGCCACCAAAGCGGCTTTTTGGGCTTGGGCGTAAAGGTCGGCTTGGTCAATAGCGATCGCCAGCTGCAAAACCACCGCTTGCAGCAATTCCACTTCACTATCACTCCACGGTCGCGGTGTACTATAGTGACTACATATAACTGCACCAATGTCGCCAGAGCGAGTCTGAATTGGGAGCGCTAATAGACAGGTGTAGCCCAGAGAGAGTAAGAACTGCTTGCTCACTGCATCGCTTAGAGTTTTCACATCATCCAGTTGGACGATTTTCCTGTCTAAAAGCAAGGCTCCCAGGGAACAAACTTCCTCAGCCGCGTAGTCACCAATTTGGCTTGGCAGAACGGCACTCTTGGCTTCCTTGACCACTTCCCAGGCGGGTTGTGATAGCTCAGATACATGCCATAGGAAGCGGCAACTGTCAATTTGCAATAGCTCCCGAATCTGCTGCACGGTAGTTTCCAGGATGGTATTCAGGTCGAGGGAGTTACGAATCTGGGTTGCCAGACGATTGAGTAGTTCTTCCTGCTGGGCTAGGGTTCTAAATCGAGCTTCCGATTGCTGCAGTGCCGACTCTGCCTGCTTACGCTCAGCAATCTCGCCCTGCAATTGCCCGATGGCCTGCTTTAGTTCACTTGTACGCTCTTCGACTCTGATTTCTAGCTCTTCGAGTGCCAATTGCCGCGCCGACTCTGCTCGCTGACGCTCGGTGATGTCGCTGAAGGTGCAGATGACCTGCTCCACACTGCCATCCGCCCTGAGCTGCGGCTCGGCATTCACCAGCAACCATACCCGGTCTTGGGTTAGGGGACGATACAAACCCATGACAACATTCTGCACCGCACACGCACTCTGGATCGCTTGTGGCACGGGAAGGGTATTATTGGGGAAAGGGGTGCCATCAGAGTGAATCACATCCCAATCTGGATCTAAAGCAGTCTTGCCCAGCAATTGACTTGACTCTCGACCCAACAACTCACAAGCCATTGGGTTACTTAGGCTAACTTCCCCCTGCGGCCCCAGTAAGAGCACACCAACATGCATGTGCAGTAAACCAAAAAGTTTTTCCCAAAGAGCGATCACTAATCAAGCTTACTTAGTG
>CAXUIG010000054.1:0-30172 GCA_964250845.1 uncultured bacterium
GTCACAGCTTACAGAGGGCTTAGCTTTCTAATTTTTTACATCGAACTCAGGTTTTTGGCGCCCTCTTATGCATCCTGCTTGCTGAGGCAAGCTGATTCCTGGTCAGAGGTGGCGATGGTGGTGGGGAATGAGCGAGATCAGTTGCTCAGGGCAGTGAAAGAATGGGGAGTGGAAGAGAAGCAGCTCTTGGTGCGGTTGTTGTCGTCGCACTTGGAAGCAGAAGCCAGCCCCTTAGAGCAAATCGATTGGATACCTAAGAACTTGCTCTCACGGGCGTTGTCGAATTTCACTTTCACATTGCAGCGGATCAAGGACAGCGATAACTTGGTTGATGATGCCGAGATGGAATATCTGTCAGGGTGTAAGTTTGTCTCGGTTCAGAATCTGGGCGATCGCCAAGAACAATGGGTATTTGAGTTCAAGTCGAAAAATATTCCGATGTTTGACCGAGAGCAAATAGCGATTGAGAAGTTTTGATGGCTGTTGGTAGATTCAGAAATTGCATAAGCGATCGCTTGGACTTTTGCGAAGAGCGCTGCTCTTCGAGAGCCAGGTAGCAGCAGCTCTCAAGCTCTTGAACGCGCATCAGAACTAATGAGCCTGCAACCAATCGGTCAAATCTTGCATTGAGCTGAAATCGAGCAGGGCTTCACCCAAGTTTTCCAGTTGTGCCAGGGGGAGTT
The DNA here is from genome assembly GCA_964250845.1 of uncultured bacterium. Classification (GTDB taxonomy): domain Bacteria; phylum Cyanobacteriota; class Cyanobacteriia; order Cyanobacteriales; family Chroococcidiopsidaceae; genus CAXUIG01. Next base: position 684 of record CAXUIG010000054.1, read on the forward strand.
GCTGGATGCGCTCAAGCACCTCTGGGGTGAGCTGACCAACCCGACGAGCGAGCAGACGGAGAACCAGAGATGCAGCTTCCTCAAGCAGCGCTTTCTGCCTGACTTCTTGCGCGATTTCCTGATAGATTACAGATTCCCGCATTAGGTCCTCCCTAAAAAAACCCCGAATCAAGTCGAGATCGAACTTCAATCCGGCCAACACTTCAGTATACGCAGAGATATCGCTCTTCTGCTGCCTTTGTTCAATCATATCCACCCTGGTGGCAACCTCCTGCAATAAGCTCGTGGGCGAATCTGTCCTTGCGAGGACAGCCAGTGGCAGCAGCCCTATCTTTAGCCAGTAGGGGAGCTGGGTCTTGCTCCCATAACCGTATGACCCGGTAGCGATGCACAGTATTCCCCACAGCGAATTGATCAATATAAGCTGCTTGGGAGCCGGTCGGTTTGAGAAAGATTACAAATAAGTTCGATTACGCGACCGTACTGCCAACCGTATTGCCGGTAAAGTCTTGCCCAATAGTCGAGCATCCGTAGAGGAAGAGGGGGACGAGAATCAGGTTCGGTCTGAAACTCCAAATGCAGAATTTGTTCTCTTTGAGGTAAAAAGTAGAGCGCATCAGAGCGAATCGGTTCTAAGCTCAACTCGGTTGGCAACTTTTGGATGTCCACCTCATCCACAGCCAGCAGCCAATGAACAAAAGCTTTGGGATACTCAGATGCTAGGCGCTTACAAATGTTGTCGTATGCCACAGGGGTTGTGCGTCACAATCAGTGATTCAATCAGAGCGTTCGCGGTGGGGTAGCTCAAATCCAACCAGGCCATCACAAACTCGCTTCTAGTCGTCTAGACCCAACTCCTCATCGTCACCTAGAATTTCGAAATCATCAGCAACATGGTCCGAGTCTATCAACCCCGATATTTCTGGGTCTTCCGAGTCTAGAAGATCTTCAGGTTCAGAGTGATCAGCACGCACCATCATCCGACCGCTGAAGAGAGAGCCAGTCGAGCAACGTAGTCTCACCACGCGGGGCTATTATTGGCGCTGGTTGAGAACGAGGCTGTTCTACCAGTGGATTTCTGTTCATATCCAATCTTCAATTCAAGGGTTCTTCAGCGGATTTCCACGTTGAATTTGACAACTTTTTTCGGTTTTGACTCGACTTTGGGGATGTTTGGTTGTGCAACGGTTTCAGATTTGGCAACAGAATTTTTTCCAGCCTTGGCAGTCGCCGGTTCTACTGTCTGGGGAATTTTGGCCGAAGATGCAGCATCAGACTCGCTTGTTACCAAGGGTTGTTCTGTTGCTGCCGCCTGAACTTGAGCCACCGCTGATGGTTTCTGTTGGTCCACTTGTTTTGACGCCTGGCGCTCAAATACCTGAATATTCGGCTCCTCTAAAACAAAACCATCAGCGGTAGCGGCCCCCAACTTCCCCGAAAGAGCGGCGACCCATTGCTCATAGCTGCTGTTGGCAGTTTCAAGCTTGGCCCACAGTTTTGGCTTCACTGATACTTGGAAAACTTTTGCATCGCAGTCGATTTTGAAGTGACAGCGCCCGTTCGCCTGGATTACCTGGGGCAGGGTATTGAATTTTATTGTCAGTTCTAAATTTCCGCTCACAGGCGTAATGTCCTCCCAGTTAAGAATTTGAGTGTTTGTTGCTGCTTGCTGCTTGGCTTGAATAGGCGGATTTTGTTCCCCATGACGTTGCTGGTGTGGCTGCAGATGAAGGTTCCAGTCCGGCAGCTTTTCCAGTCGCGGGGGGTGAGGAAATGGCCCCAATGCTTCTACGATCTTGAGAGTGCCGTCAACCAACTGGGCTTTGAGCTGCCAGAAGGATTCATCGGGTGACGGTGCATCCGACCAACTAATGGGGAGCAGTCGCGGTTGCCAGTTATGAGCATTGACTTGACCATAAGAAGCATTGCGCCAGATCTGGAGTTGTCCATCTTCAACCCAGTCGCCCTGGAGAATGAACTGCCGGTCGCCCAGCGACGGTTGCTCCACGAACGTTACGACAAAGAAAGCTAGCTGTTGGCGTAGGACTGTGGGATATACTCGCCACCAGACCAAGCTTCCCTGATATTTATCTTGATATTTGTGCTGGACTTTACCGGCGCCGAAAGCGGGATACTGTTCTGCTCCGGTATCCAATAGTTTATGTCCATCGGCAGCAACCACCAGTATGCCAACAAGTTCCCCGATCGCTTGATAAAAGTGTTGCGCCTCAGCCATACCGTCTCGATGTAGTGTGTAATGTAACTAATGATAGCAAAAGTGGGTATGACCGAAGCTTAATTCTGAAGAGTGTTAGTAACTGAAGCTATGCATAATGACCATTGCTGGTCACAAATAATCTGTTTTCAGCATCCAATTCATTTGTTGCCGGGTTAACAACAGCATCCAGAGAAAATATTTTAGTTTCTACTTCGAGCTGGTTGGTATCAAGTCTTGCCGGAGCCACCCATAAGTCGAACTGCAAGGCTTCGTCAAGGAGAGAAAGTGCGATTTCTGATGAAAGGTTTAGCAATGCGGCAGTCTTTGATCATGCCCATGTACTCTTTGAGAGTTTTGAAGCTACTTTTAATGTCTGATTCTAACAGCTCTTGCTCTGGCTCAATCTTTTCTTGTGTCAAGACTGTTTCGATTTGAGTGCGGATATGAACTACAGCTTGCTTCAGTTTTTGAGTTCTGATTTTCAAAACTAAGAATTTTTGCAGTTCACGTAGTGCTAAATCTTTTGGCTCATGAGTTTCATCGTCTTGACTGGATAGGTTTGTGGCTGGAGCCTCATCTAGAATGAGGTCTTCGGCGTTCAATCTGAGAGAACTGTCTGTGCTTAACTCGCCTGAAGCCAACATTCCAGGAATTTTATCTACCGCTTTTAGGCGGGTGTTCAATGAATCTTTGCCTCGGACTGAAACCGTAACTCCTGGGCTATTTGGCAGTTTATAGGTCGCCATGAGATATCTCCTTGAACGGGATATTTGGGTGGATTTAGTTAGGTGATCTTAATGTTAGCTATACAATTGTAAGTCTAAAAGTGCTCTACTTATTGATAGCAGACCTAGAGGTTTCTCAGCCTAATTTTTCAGACAACTTTTTGAAGCGGAGCTGAAATTACTTGATATTTGGCTGTAAGCGTTTGCTTTTTTTAAAGGGCCGGTTGTTGTCCAAACCCGTCCAAAATCATCATGAATTTCTATTTCAGTCACTTCAGATTGGAGATGCTTTGGTTTGCCATTAACAAAAATGATATGGTCTATGTATTGATCAACCTGAAGATTTGCGATCATGACACGTTGAACATCCATAGACTTTTGTTACTCCAATTTCAACTTATGATGATTGATAGCTAAGGAACTGAGGTGATTAACTACCTACGAGATATGATTGTAGATGCTCATGTTGACGCAGTTGGATTTTGGCTCTTGTTTCGAATTTGGCGAATTCGTTCTCGACTTCTATTGAGTCGAGAGCCAATTTTACCTAATGTTAACTCTTGCCCATCTTCTAGCCCAAAACTTAAGCTCAATACCTCTCGTTCTTGAGACGTTAGTTCTGACAAAATAGAATCTAAGTCGCTAGCCAGGCACGAGCGTATGACTTCCTCATCGGGGAGCGCACTGTTATCCTCTAACAATTCGATGAATTCGGTATCAGAGTTTTCTCCCACGGGTAAATCTAAAGAAATGGGTTTTCGAGCACATTGTAGGCACGAACGTATCTGTTCTGGGTCAAGTTTCAGTTCGCTTGCTAGCTCAGAAACTGTAGCTGTACGACCTAGTTTTTGAGCCAACCGCCGCTGTGCCTGTTTGATTTTATTCAGCTGATCAGTAAGATGAATTGGCAGTCGAATTGTCCGACTTTTATCTGCTAAAGCACGGGTAATAGCTTGCCTAATCCACCAGTAACAATACGTGGATAGCTTAAAGCCTTTGGTAGGGTCAAACTTCTCTATACCTCGAGCCAATCCTATCGTTCCTGACTGGATCAAGTCCAAAAATTCCAGGTTACGATTCTGGTACTTTTTGGCAATTGAAACCACCAAGCGTAGGTTCGCCTCGATCATCTTGCGCTTAGCTCTCTGGCCACACTGAACAGTATGGCTTAACTCAGCCTCAGTCATTTGAACGTGCAATGACCACTCACTCAAGGTGGCGTCACGGCGTAGTTTCTTACTCAAAGTCTCTTTAGCTTCTTTGAGGAACATCATCTGCTGCACTTGTTGACCATATTCCATTTCTTGGTCACGGGTTAATAATGGATGGCGACCAATTTCCGATAAATATGCACGCACGTAATCAGTATTTAGCGTTCAGAAGGCAGAAGGCTCTTATGCTGAAGGCTCTTATGCTGACCCCATGGATAAATCCTTCGGGACTCTCATCACGGACACCTTGTATGAAGTGGCAAGCCATCTCGGTACAAATCTTTCTATCTTCTCCACGCCTAAAGTCGGGGGCTTCAGACCGGGTGGCTTTTATGCAATATCAAGTCTTTCCCTTCTGCATAAGAGCCCGTTACTCATAAGAGCCTTTCTTCGGTGAGTTTGACATGATTTTATCTCATAAATTATTGATGCTTTAGGAGTTTCACTGGCGGCAAATTCTGGCAGTATGGTTGGCATAGACTGATACAGCCTTCCAGTAAACCGCCATCGGTGCTTTCCCTTTGTGCCAGGATTTTTCGGCTCTTTCACGGGCAGACGCTGCCAGTTCTTTTAGCAAATCATATAGTGCTGATTTGACCTCTGGGGGCAAGTCTTTAAGCTTTTGTGCTGCTGGTAATCCCAAGAGCGGATTGCTGACGATTGCTGTTGATCTCATAATCTTAACTCGCAGCATCAAATGCATGACTGCAACGTACAGTTTTAGTATTCGCCCGGAAAATAATCTGAGCGATTTTGGATTTGATTGATTTCATGAGTTAATTATTCTTTGCGCTTAAAAGGCCTTGCAAAGTCAGTCAGACGTACTCTTCTTGATTGAAGAGTTACAGGAATTTCGAAGCTGAATTCTTGCATTAAGTCTAACACAAATAGCTGATATAACGATATCCAGAATATTTATGTTTGGAACGCAATTACCTGCGGCGGTTCCATTAACAAATTTAAAAGCTACTGCTGTGAACAGCCTAAGTGTTAGACCAGATGGAGAATAATTGTATACTTTTGGTGCGGTGAATGGACTTCCCTGGTTTTTCGGTAGTAATAAATTCCACTGCATTTACTGAGACGGCTGCTGCTACATGAAGGGCATCCATTGCTCCCAATCCTGAATCACTAACTTCTTGATATGCGCTTTTAATAATTTGGTCAATATCAGTTGCCCAGTACGAGACAGCATCAAAATACTCTTCATAAAACCTAACTTCACTGGTTTGATGGTTGTAGATTGATTTAGGGAGCACCTCTAGCTTCAGAAAAATGCTGGACACAAACTCTCGATGTTGAGCTTCGAGAATTGATAAGGCCCTTTCAGACATTGCTCCCTCACCGCGTGCGGCAGCAATTAATACACCTGCGTCAATAAAGGTGCGAATCATTCAGCGTCTTCTTGACAGCCTCCTCTACGCTCAGCTTTCTCAAGCTCTATTTCTTTCCAATCGAGTAAAGGCACACCAGAAACAACGATTTCCTCCCGGAGTTTCCGCAACCGTTCGCCAAGTCTTGGCTTAGACTTTAGTTCGGGTTTATCTGAAGATGCCGCTGCGCTCTTTAATTCCAGGAACTCCACAAAATCGATGACTTCTTGTTGCTTATTTGCCGGGAGCGATCGCCATTTTTGAATCAACAATTGTTCGCTATTCACACTTTCTCCTCTGAGTGGTATGCATTGGTATGCAGTAATCCTCTTTTCTAACAACGTATACCACTCGATTGTAGTGCAAGCGTCATGGTTAACCCTGAAGAAAGCATCTGTAAGATATTAGAGAGGAGACCGCCTTAATTAACCCCCTCACTAGAGCCGCATTGTGCATTTGGATTATACTATATTTACTCGATTACTTACTTACTATCCAACAGGTTGCTTAATTTCTGAGTTACTGCAAATCTACGAAGGAAAATTCGTCGTGAGGGCCTCTGTCCAAGTTGATGGCGTCACTCGCGCTACCGGGATGGCTTGTGCCGAAACCTTGGAGTTGGCAGAAGACCGAGCCAGAAGCCGAGCGCTGATGGTTCTATTGCCTGATGCTAGCGTTCAACCAGAGCTACCCCCACGGTATCCATCTGTGATGACTGAAGCACAGCCAGTGGTGAAACCGTCATTGCCGGACTCTGGGACGGATAACAAACAACCCAGTGACAATGCCCCCCCATCTGGATGGAATAACTCAACAATTTCATCATTGCCAGAAGTGCAAGCAATAGATGCATCAGAATCGGCCCAAAACGGTCTACCCCAATTGGCAGTGGAAAACTATGGCGCTCAATCAGCGGCGGCGGCAGCGGCTGTGACCCCTGTGACCCCTGTGGCGGCTGCTGATGCGGAGGTTGGTGGCGACAAGAGTACTCGGAAGTATGACACCCAGCAAGAATTTGAGTCGGAAGTGGTGATCCCTTTTGGTGATGAAGAATTCTCGTATTCATCCGACTACAACTATGACGAAAATATACCTTTGCCAGAGTCAGAGCCAAAGCTCAAGCCAAAGCTCAAGCCAGCCCAAGAGTCAAATGAACCATTCGATTTGTCTGATGCCATCGCCCAAACCAGTATTCAGCTAAAGCGACTAAGCTGGAGTACCCAACATGGACGCAAATACTTAGAGGAGACTTATGGCAAGCGATCGCGCCACGACTTAAGTGATACTGAATTGCTTTCATTCCTCAGCTATTTGGAATCTCAGCCTACTCCCAATCAGTTGCCTCTCGAATAGAAGCCTCTAAAAATGTATGGGAGGTAAGCACAAAAGTGTTCTAGACTACCAAGCAAGCAGATGTAGTAGAAATGCTGTAGTCTGAAATTCAACAACTCAAATGTAATTTGAGGGAGCGAGAATTGTGAATCGTCGCCGTTGGCTTGAGAGGGCGGAATGGCTATCGCTTTTGGGCTTAGTCATCGGCTCAGTTGCTGCTGTCAGTTCTGGGCAGCTTGTGTATGCGTGTGTTCCGGTATTTGTCGCGATTTGCTTCAACCTGGTTAACCGCTCCCAATTTGAGCGATTAACTCAATACAGACAAAAACAAATTCTGCAAAAACTCAAATTTCAAGGCCAGCAAATTAAAGAGTATAACATCAAATTAATGACTGCCGAGATAGCAAACCTTCAGGAGCAGTATAGCAGCTTGCAGCAAGCTATTTCTACTTTGAACTATCGGATTGAGATTTTAACCCAGTCGTCGGCACTTGATGAAAATCTATCAGCGTCCGACCCAGATGACGAAGACGACGAAGATATTGATGCCTTACTTGAGACATTTGATTAAGCCTTGTGAAGGGGGGAATTTAACAACGAGAGAGTAGACAAATTAAACTCTCAGTTCCGGCGAAATTATGTAACTCCGAGGTAATCTTTCAGCTCGTCCCAAGATAATCAGGGATTGGGATAAATTCATTTATCTAGAGTATAGAAAGTTACTATTTTATGATTGAGCAGCAGGAATTATTTGTTTGAATCTTCCCGAGTCTTTCACTTTTTAAACCTATCTTAAGTAAGTAATGGGGGAGTAAATTAATTAGTCACAAAAAAATAAGATAACTGAATCCTGACGATTTTTAAGTTGTTGGGCCTCGTTGCTGTTGGGGGAAATCCTTTTAGGCATCGGCTGCTCAGATTTAGGATAAAAGTTTGAGATGGTAGCGGTAACTTCCCGCCAATAGAAAGCGTGCCATGCTCACGTAACCGACAGTACAAGCAGAAAGATTGCCACTCACTAACAAGGAATTATCCGTTAAAAACCCTATTTATTCATTAGGAAGATATATATGCGTCATCGCCCAAAAGTTCGCTTCTATTTGGCAGTTATTAGTGTGATAGCAAGTTTTATAATCTTGTCATCACCTGCGAGGGCAGTAGACGTAAGCCAGTTACCGAAGGGGAATCCAGGTACTACGCAGTCGTTAATTGAGCCCTCTCCCTATCCAGTATCTCCAGGGCCAACAAGAGATACATTCAGAACCAGGACTAGATTTACACATTTCCTTAAAGACGACCCGATTGTATTCCCTGGACAGCCGGGAGCATCGCATCTGCATATGTTTTTCGGTAACGCTTTAGTCAATGCCTCGACGACGGCAGATAATATCAGGACTAATTGCAGCAGCGCATCAGCCGGAGGAACGGCCAACTGTACGGGCTATTGGGTACCGGCACTTCTTGACGCCCTAGGCGCAGTTTTACTCCCCGATAAAAGCTTTGAGCCTGCTGTCTATTACAAGGCCGGATACAACATCCCTGATCCAACTCAGATTTCTGTCGTTCCAGCAGGGCTGCGAATGATCGCTGGTGATAAAAACGCTACTCCCAGTTCGCCTCAAACTGACCAACATACTCAGTTTTGGTGTTATGCCAACCCAGGAGACCAGCAGGATCACATTGTTGATTGTCCTCAAGGGTCGATTCTGGAGATGAGCATAATGTTCCCCAGGTGTTGGGATGGCCAGAACCTCGATTCTTCAGATCACAAGAGTCATATGGCTTATGCCAACAATGGCTGTCCCACAACTCATCCGGTAATTCTGCCGGATATATCTTTACACTTCCGATTCCCAGTCAATTCAGCTCGGGGGACAGCAGGCTGGAGACTTTCGTCCGATATGTATGATGGTTCCCTTCAAGGCGGATACTCCCTTCATGCCGACTGGTTTAATGGATGGGACCCAACTGTGATGGAGCGCTGGGTCAAAAACTGCGACCGCGCCCAGGTGGATTGCGGAGTCGATCTGCTCGGTGACGGGACTCAACTGAGCGACAAGTTTTTGTTTTGAACAGGAGCAGCAATAAGCTTTCCTTTCTAGTCAAAGTATTACGATTTGTTTTGATCTTGTCTATAAAATCAAATAGCGCTGGCAAATACTTTTGGCACTTTCGTTCGATGTCTACGTTTTAGTTTTGGAGCTATACTAATATTCAGTGAGAGAAAAAATTCGGCTCACTCAAGGAATTCACCCCGATTTTTAAGCCAAATGCTTTGACCCTAACCTCAAGTCCAGGTTAGCCAAAATGCCGAGCAGGTTCGAGTTAGTGTTGGGGGATACAAAGGCGAGCAGTTTAATAAAGTAGAGTAGCATCATTTGAATGTCGATACTCTGGATTAAGCATGTACTAGGCTTAATTGAAATCTACTGCATGAGTTTAGTTAGAGTAGGTTACAAAAACTCAAGACATTCTCTCGGTGCGGACGCGAAGTTAACTTTTTAAAGTGAGCAGTGATGAAATTCCGTAATTGTTATCAATTTAGCTTAGCTTTAGCAGTTCTATGTGGCTCAGGCTTGGCTACGGTCAAGTCTGTTAGTGCTTCCAGCTTCAGTTACACCGTGACTGATTTGGGCAAGTTCCCTGGAGGCAGCTATAGCGACGCCTATGGCCTCAATGACTCAGGTCAAGTGGTCGGCAGCGCAGAACTGCCCAAGGCGTCGCCAATTGGATCAGGTAGTCATGCTTTCTCCTACGATGGTGGCGCCTTACAAGACCTCGGCACCCTGCCTGGAGATAATTACTCCGGTGCCAGTGCGATCAATAATAATGGTCAGATCGTCGGCACCTCGTCTCCTTCTAGTGGAGGGAATCACGCTTTCCTCTACAGTGACGGGGTGATGCAAAATCTCGGTACTTTGCCTGGTGGCACATACAGCATTGCCAATAGCATCAATGACCAAGGGCAAGTAGTTGGCAGCGGCAATACCGCTCCCGGCGCCAACAGCATTTACGGCGATAACCACGCCGTCCTCTACGGTGGCACTTCTTTCCAGGATCTCGGCACCCTCCCGAAGATGAATTCTGTAATAAAGTGGACAGCCCTTAACAACATGCTTTTCTACGGGTGCCAACAGATATCCTAGACGAGGGCTGTCCACTTTATTACGAGACATTGTTGCCCTGGTAAAAAATTCAGCGATGCTTATGGCATCAACAATTCAAGCCAGGTGGTTGGCGGCTCCTACACGACAGGGAGCGACGAACATGCTTTCCTTTACACAGGTGGCGCACTTTCTGATCTTGGCACTCTCGGCGGTAAGTCGAGTGTTGCCAGGGGCATCAACAATTTAAGCCAGGTGGTGGGCTACTCGCAGACTGCTGACGACAAGTCTTTTCATGCCTTCATTGACAACAATGGCAATCTTGCCGACCTCGGCACTCTAGGTGGGAATTCAAGCAGTGCCTATGGGATAAATGATTTGGGTCAGATAGTGGGTCAGTCAGCTACGAATGCTGGTTCCGAGCACGCTTTCCTGTACCGCGATGGCGACTTGATCGACCTCAACAGTTTGATTCCGGCTGACTCTGGATGGACATTGCAAAATGCCTACGCGATCAACAAGGATGGGCAGATCGTGGGTACTGGCGTAATCGATGGGGAAACCCATGCTTTCCTCGCTACCGACCCACCGGCAACAGCTGTCCCTGAGCCAGATTCTGTTTGGGGGACATTGGTGTTGAGCGTTTTGGGTGTGGGTGCATGGATTAAGCGCAGAAAAAGAGATGGCGCAACCGGGATAGAAATTAGCTAGGATTACCAAATCCAATTTACAAAAACCGCCAGATATAGAGGTGGCGGTTTTTTATTAGCCTTGAGCAAAGTCCAGAAATATCAAAGCGTAATTATCCTTTTTTTTAACTAATCAACTGAAGAGCGCTGCCATGCTCTTAAAAACCAAATTACAAAGAGTATGATATTTAAAGCTGTCAGAAAGATTACGGCCCAATTAAATTGACCCACCACTACTATAAAATAAAAACTGCTTAAAAAGGCAGAGAGAAATCCCACCAGAGATGAGGCGTGACTTGAGATTGTTTTGCCCTCAGCTCTGCTTATTTTTGCTTCAATCAGAAACAAAATTATTGTTGCAGCCGATGCCACTACCAGGAGAATCTCAATTATCTGCGCAAAATTGCTCATAAAAATTTCGTCCATCTTAGCGGTTAGAGGTAGTTTGACTGTGCCGCGATCGCATGACGGTAGCGATTCTCCTGGTGGGTGGCATGGCTAACCCTATTTTAACCCTTCTAAACGCTAAACTTGCTGCGTTCAAACATAGGCTAAAGCTATCTCCATCACCTAAAAAAAATAAGCGCTTGTCTTTTGTGTGTTTGACACATTAGCTCAACGATTCTTTTGTAAAAACCAACTCGAAAAGAAACTCAGACAAGTGAATACTATCGTGGCTCTCCATTAGTGCTGAAGATAATTGGTCTGGCGCGATATCTTGCGGAAAGCCCAGCCCTGACGAATTTTGCTGGAACAAAGCCGTCCAAGTTTGGTCATTTCCGATCAAACAATCTCCCCAAAATTCTGCCCACTCCCATCCTGGATAGTTGGGCAAAGAGGGGGGAGTTGCTTTCGGATCTAGAAGAGAAAGAGTTTCTCTTAACCGCTCATATGTCTGAAACTTATCTTCGCCATTTTCGACCCATTTAAAAATCATCCATTTTATGCGATTTTTCATTAAACTTTGGTAAGTCTCCCACCGTAAATGGAAAGGTTTCTTGATAGGTGGAAATCTCACAACAAAAAGATTCTGATTTCTTTTAGTTAGAGGCATTTGAGGTATCCAAGCTTGATAAAACCCCTGATATGATGGGCAACAACGAAGGTCTATCTCAGTATCTGAGCCAAAATCCCGCATTATATGGCGGTTGTATTCCCGGTATTCGCTAGGGGAAAGTTCATGCATGTGTGTCATTTTTTATTAGTATATACAACAGGAACTAGCTACTCCGCTACCTCGAGCGCCTATTTTTGCGTCCCTTACCCTGCTTCTTAGATTTCGAAGGCGCGACGAGACGATCGAGAAATTGGCAGCAGTCTCCGAACTCGCTTTCATTCGGCTTGTTCTAGAGCAGCAGCAGTTACGATAGCTTCATCATCAAAAACTGCAATTGATACACTGTTGCAGCCATCCCAATCTCCTCTCAGGATAAATGCAACGTTTTTAGCTGCTTGAGCCGTATCGAAAAGGATTATTTTGCGGCCTGAAGCAGCGGGCTACAGCGTCTAGTTTAGCTATTGAATCGCGTGTGAATAACCAAAGATCATAATCATATAACATTGACAGCAACCTCCTTTAGATTTAAGTCTACTATTTTTTCTGGCCAGGAGTATTTTTGTAGGGTATTACTTAGCTTTTGTGCATAATTACACCCATCCAACAGCGTCTTTGATTCGATCAATGGCTTGTTCCCGATCAATATATGCCTTTGCTTTCAGTAAGGCAGTGGTAGGATGCTTGTACCAATTTTTAGAACGGCAGCAAAAACCATCCTTGGTTAGAACTTCCCAACTGTATCGAGTCCGGTCAATGACTACCCAAAGCTCCTGCGATTGATAGTTCTCTTGGGGAAACTTAAGAATGCCAATTTCCGCCAGAATCCCCAATCGCATTCGAGAGCGCTCGATTCTGAGGAGCAGCTCTAAGAAACAAAGTGCGGCACGTTTTGCGTCTTTTTGAGTTGGATAACGGTAGCGATCGCGTGGCTCCAGTTTAAAATCTATACCACTCAGGCGGAACCGAAATTTGCCAGTAGTATCCTCGGCAAACAAAACGCGCCAGGATGTCTTTGGGTAGCTCAGATAGAAGCCTTGAGGGTAAATCGTGACTGGCGTTACCATCTTTTTAAGGTTTGATCGCAAGGTGACGTTTTGTTATTCTATCCTGGTCACATAAGTTTTGAGGCTTCATATTTTCTCTGTTCAGGTGACGGACGCCTGCTCTCTTGTCAGCGCTCTTTTGGCGCCAGATTCTCCCTCCAGAATTCTTCTGCCCAAGCATAGTACTTATGGGCCGCTAGCGACTCAAACCGCCATGCCTGACATCTGACTTGAGAGTTTGAGGAGTCAACAGGTGGAGATACCAGGCGCAAGCCATCGACCCATTCTCCGTGCCATTTAACCGAAAAGCGGTAATCCCACTTGATATTTAACTGCTGAAATTCTTGGCGGTACTGTGTACCCAGTTCCCTCAGCTCGTTAAACTCAGTTTCGATTAATTCTTGGGGGAAAGTCTGTTTTAACTCCGAGAATAGTTGGAAATCATTGTTACGGCAAGCCTCTAATATTAATTCTCTCATATCTAGCCCCTAGATTTCTTTGCTTGTTCGAATGCCCAGTTAAGTAATTGCATTTTGACTTTGGCCGTCGCCTCATCAACTTCGCTAACGTCGGGGTGCCATTGCTTGGCTAAGCGGCGATAGGCACTCTTGATTTCAATCCAATCATCAAGCGGAGAGACATCGAGCAACTCCCACCACTCAAGCCTTTTCGTGCTCACAGGTGGAGGCGTAAAAGTTTTGCCGCTGGCCGTTTTATATGTTTTGTTACGCTGACCAAATTCAAGTTCTAGGTGAAATTTGAGCCAATGTTCGGTACAATTGGGGTTGACTTTATATAGGAATTCTCTATACTCGTTGATCTGAGCGGGGGAATTTAGTCCCCGGAAAACAGCGCCTATGTGCCAATCATTCGGTGGCAGATGTCCAAACTTTTTCCGAAATAAGGGCCAAATCCTATCAGGGTTCAACTCCTTTTTGTAGCCACTCTTAAGCTGCGACCGCAAATAACTAACCTTAACCCTATCTTCATCACTGAGCATTTCACCGAAGTCAGGGATGAAGTTATCTCCGCTATCTTCATCTTCTTGTTCGCCGGGTGGAAATTCATAACCACACTCAGGGCAAACTCTAGCGAAGGAGTATACTGAGGCATGACAGGCAGGACATTCTTTTGTATTTGGAGAATTCCCAAACTTAAACTGAGGACACAAACTAATGGGGTGTTTTTTGGTAACAAACCCAAGCCGCTTGAAGTTTTCGCAAAAATCGAGTAATAAACAATCTTTCTTGTCCGGCGCTAGTCGAAGCCCTCGGCCAGACATTTGAATCAGCAGGCTCAAGGAGTTGGTTAAACGAGCTAAAATAACTGCACTGATAGTTGGCTCATTGAAACCTTCGCACAACGTAGCTACGGTTAATAAAATTCGGGTTACACCAGTAGCTAAACGCTCGTACATTTGTTTACGGATGGCAGGAGGTGTACTGGCATCCAGGTGCTCACAAGTAATACCGGCGGCGTTAAAAAGCTCGGTCAATAGTTTACTTTGTTTAACAGACTGAGCAAAACCAATTGCTTTGCGGTTAGGACAGATTTCTAGATATTTGTCAACAATTAGCTGGTTAAATTCAGGATTAATTGTGAACAGTTCAGCCTGCCTTTGATCAAACTCCCCGTCTGCTCCAATTTCTAAGCAAGCTCCAGTCAGCTAAGCCACCCCATCCAAAATGACGGGGTGGGGATAAGTAGCCCATCCTAATTAATTCTGAGGGGCTTGGCGCTCTGACAATAGAATCAAAATGCTGACCCATGTACTGAGTCATACTTTTTGTTCTCCAGGGAGAGCCAGTTAATCCAAGGAATCTAACTTGGCTGGTAGCCAGTAACCCACCGTCATAGTGCTGTTCAAGCTGGTGATAGGTCTTGTACCAAGCTGTAGTGTGGCACTCGTCCACGATTACCAGTGCAATGTTTTTTGGGAACTGATCTTGGCGACGAGCTATCGTCTGCATACCTGCTATGATTACAGAATGGGAACCGTCTGTCTGTTCATAGTTCGCCTTAATGTAGCCACAATCAATCCCGTAAACTTGAAGAGCAGCGACTGTTTGCTCAACTAACTCCTGCCGATGGACGAGGAACAAAACTCTGCGGCCTGCCTGATTTTCAGAATTGATAAGATGCGCGGCTAGAGCGGTTTTACCTGAGCCGGTCGGGGCGTAAAGGAGTGGCGCACGCCGACCAATTCGCCACATCTCTAAAACCTGAGCAATGCAATCTTTTTGGTAATCGCGCAGTTCAAAAGGCTTGGCTTCAGCTAGCTCAACTGACAATGTGGAGAACACCTTTTCAGTTAGCTCTCCTACCGCCGATGAGACTGGAGGATTTAAGAGCAATTCCATTATTTTTAGCGTGTAAATATTGTAGTTATCAGAGCAACGTCGAAGCTCAGCTTACTACTTCGTTGACCTAAAACAAGTAATGCACGATCAAGGGGGAGGTGGCTGTTTCCGACAATAGACTCACACTAGATATGACAAAAGATTTTGGAGTATTCCTAATCAACATTATATTTGAATATAATGGCCTTGTAAAGATAAGGCAATATTTTATTCGGTGTAAAAAGTTTTTCCCTAAACTCTCGGTCGAATATTGTCAGTGATCACCCGCCTGGCACAACCTCTGGACGATTTGCAGCAAGACTCTTCCAGCCTCCATATAGATTTTTACCACATTCTGCATATCTAACTGGCATTTCGGGGAGCGCAGCGATCGCAACTCACTTTGTTCTCAATCATCTAGGTTAACTGATAAAAAATAGGGAATAGTTAAAAGTTACGAAACTTTCTTTTAAACACCTTGCTTTAAATAAAATTAACATTCAAGTATGTTTGAATGTACCTAAGGCTATCAGGAAATAAACTGCTATAATAAAAGCAGTTGTAATCTCGTTGCTTTCTGCTAGATTTTGGACGAATTACAAACAATAATCTGAATTCAGGAAATCAGAAATGGGACGTGAATTATCAAGGAAGCTGGCTAAAAAAGCTAAAGCTATGCAGAGAGGTTTAAAGCAGCCTAAGTCAAACTTTAAGACGATTCAAGGTGCTGATCCATGTACAATGCCATCTCCTGATCTATTTGATTATAGCGACAAGGTAATTGAGTGGGATCTGAATATGATAGAGGATAAACCACAAGAAGTCATTGAGCGGATGCGACAGATTTCTCTTGCTGCCAGGAGTAACATTTATCGCGGCTCAGGGTGGTCTAGTCAACGGCTTGCTAATTTACTAGGTTTAACGGGTAAGGATGGACAAGAGATCGTGAAAATTGAGTTAGAATAATCTTTTTTTGATTCACACATGATAATTCAATCCTTCAAAATGATTTAGTTCGTTTTGAAGGATTGAATTATTATGACTTAACTTTGGATTTAACTGTTGAGCATAAGTTTGCGCTCTACTTCGTTATTCTATTATTGTCAGAACTGAGGCTGCACGTCTAGCGGATTGTAGGCACTTTTGCTAGGTGGTTTTTAACTTCCCCTCTTGAAGAGGGGAAGTTTCATCAATAATATTCGTCCTTTATTTTTGACGAGACTCGTAGATAATTAACTATTAGTTTAGAGGGTTAAAATCAGACTGCTATCTAATAACTTACGGCTTGCCTTATGCTTCCAGTCGCGGCTTGCGTTATGGGTATCACATTATGGGCGGCCTGATTTCCTCCCGACGTTTAATTCCTGGCTCGACCTAACATCAACGGCTCTTCTGGGTTTCTGATGAAAACCGTATCCGAAAATACAATAATTTGAAGGATGAGGGCTGAAACCCTTATCACACCGTTCATAAGATTGGCTTATCAGCATATACCCAGAAGAGCCACATCAACCAAGTCCATCCACCGCCAGCGCCCTAAATTTGGATTGCAGCTCTTGAGGTAGTCCACTCAGCAACGCCGCCAGTAATCGCCCCCTAGTTTCAATCTCGGTTGCAGCTAGAATCGCCTGGAATCCCCGCCAGCCCCAAGCTTGAAGCGTAGTAAGCATACCTTCTATAGCATCAGGCGGTGATTCAGCAGCTGTTAGCGGGAGGTAGGTATTGGCAACAAATTCTTGGGCTTCGTCCAGCGGCTCGGAATCATTAGTACCCGTATAAGTACAGTTTAAAAGCACCGCTAATATTTTTTTATAAGCTCTCCAACCTCCGTATTTGGCAGCGATTTGGCTGATTCGACCCTGACTGACTCCCGCAGCAGCTGCGGCGAAAACCTGGGTGATTTTCTCTAACGCCATCCCGGCTTGATTCACCAATTCCAGAATTTTCTCCTGGACATGATGGTGACTCTTCTCGGTCGCAGTTCCAGCTTCTTTGGCGATGCTAAATGCTGATTCATAAGTGATAATTGCACCGGGGTAATATTCGCGCAAGAACTCCAACTCAAAATCCGCGCAGCTGTAATAAGTGACGGATTCATCGGGTCTTAAATTAGCACGCAGGCGCCCGACACATTGGGCGATTTCGGCTTCAGTTTGCCACTGGACGAAAGCACAAAACCCTGGCGACTCTCTATTAACACTCAAATCGCCTGTCAGAGTGATGAAAATCATCTGAAGACTACCAATATCCTGGTACGGCACACCAAAGCTAGCTAGAGCACTCCGAGTTTGATACTCGTTGCTGCCCCGGTTGTGATTGAACCACCAGCCGTCGCATTCATTAAGGAGAGCATATATTTTATGATCAATCAACGCGATATCCAAATGCCGCAGCTTGAGCGTGAGCCTGAGCACTTCTAGCCGCTGCTTAAGGGATTTGCTGCGGTTATGGCCGAGCAATCCTAGTCCCGTTACTTGTACGATGTTCAGGTTGGAATATTGGGCGGGTTCTTGCTCGAGCCGCACAATGGTAGTCGGGTCAATACCCAAGTACATTGCCAGATATTCAGGGTTGGCGGTCGCATCCTGAAACAGAACAAATTTCATCGCCTTGAGAAAATCGGCATGTCGCGTGTTGTGGGTCATGACTTCCAGCACACCATGCTTGATCCGGAAACTGCCGCGCTCTAAACTTCCCCAAACTTTGAGGAAGGGTAGCAGCCAGTTGCAGGCCAGAGCCTTCAATTTGTCGAGCATTTCTCTGTAACTATTTTGGCGGACGGCATCGCGGACTCTTTCGCTGGTCTCTTTGCTGATATTTTTGCGGTCTTTTCGTTCTACGCCGTCTTTATTGAAAGAATCTGGCTCGGTTAGTATTTCGTCCAGATCGGGTTGGTTCAGGTGAAGTTGGTCAATGATGTCAGCTAAATTTTCTGGGACTTCACCCAGAGCCTCACGGATAGCAGTGTCACCAAAGCCGTGAAAGGTTTCTCTGCTGGTCTTAATTTCTCCAGAAAGAATTGCTCTAAGCGCCAGGCGGACTGTTTTGAGCTGTTCATGTACGTCGGGTAGCCCCGATTCCAGCTCGGCCCAAACCTGATCAAAGTCAGACAGTTGGGCCTGAATCAGGCTGTACGGCTTGATTTGCCGCATTGCCTCATCAACTGTGGCACCGTAGACTTGGGGAGGGTCAGGGCAGAGGGGCAGAGGGGCAGAGGGGCCGAGGGGAAACTCCATAGATAAATCCTTGGGCTTGTACCCTGTAGCAGAGGGTATTTCTTCTTTCCCCTCTGCCCCTCTGCTAAGAGAGCCCCTCTGCCTCTTCTGCTGATGCCCCATCATCATTGTGATCGCGCTGCAAGTTTGGGGGATTGGGTGCCGAGTCCAGACTGGCCCTGATGCAAGAATTTTCAAAAGCCAATCGCCGCTTGTTCCTGAAGTCGTATCCAGGTCCTGCTTCTTCCGGGTTGCCGCAAGCGGACTGCATGTGGCACTTCTGACAGATGGGATTCAGACTAGCTTCTATTCCAACCTCAAATTGATAACCTTTCTCACTTAGAGTATGAAAAGTCTCAGTCCTAAAGCAGTTCCCTGGTAGATTCGGTGCCTCATCTTTTTTCGGCCATCGGACGTAGGGATTGTTGAGCGCCGTCCTGCGACTCCCATCAGAGACTAAGCCATTGTTACGCACGGGCATATCGCTGTAGTTGGCCTCGACGGTGGCAGTCGTCGGATTCCTGTGGTCAGTGCTGAAGTACCAGAGTTTGTCAACGCCTAGTTGCTCAGGCGTTAGCAAACCGGCATCGTGGCTCTTGCCGGTGCCAGTGCCGCTACGTTCGAGAAGAAATTGATAGGCTAGTCTGACCAATTCCTTGATTACCTGCAATCGCTGGCCTGGCGCAAACCGGATTACAGGACATCCCATTTTCCGATATTCTTCTAGGGTAGGTAGTCTACCGGGGACGTACTTAAGAGTTTTAGCCTCTTTTTTCGGATTGCTCCTGAATGACCTCAGCTCTGGCGGCTTAAGAAACCCCTTTAGAGCTTTGCTGAACCGCTCCAATTGCTGATTGAACCAGTGCGGTAGCCCGAACTTGAGTTGCCACTCGTCCTCGCTTAGAGTCGGTTCGCGTGATTCAGGGGGCTCTGTATTGCTATCCCTGGCAACTGGCCGGAACTTGTCTGGATGCTTGTCCCAAAATTCTGCAGGGGAGAGCAATGCTAGAGCATCAAAACTTTTTAGCTCATCAATGTCGGGATGGGTCTTGTCAACTTGACCCCACCAGCCGACCATCACCGAGTACCCCCACTCTTGGCACCACGACAACGTTTCCGCGTTGGCCATACTAATATGAGTATTAGCGACAGCCCCAGCATCGGGCATTAACCGCAGGGTCTTACATCCGAGCTGCCGGAGATAAGAAGAAAGCGTTTGTTCGCCATACCTCGCAGCACTGGCAGTACCAATAACGGCAACATCGGTTCTACCAGAACGCCAGAGTTTCAAGGCGGCGATCAACGACTTGAGCGCCCCCTCGCACAACCAAACTTCAGATATCGCTTCCGCATCCGGGTGCTTCCAGCAAAACAACGGCAGTTCTCCGCTGGGTAACTGTGGCCCGTTGCCTTGTTGACGAGCGCTTGATAGCCATATATATTTGGCTGGTTTGTCGTTTTCAGTCTTAAGCTGAGCGCCGGTGATATGCCCTTCTGGGTCAAAAGCGTAGATGGCGATTCCATACACGCCACCCAGGCATGAAGCGAAGGGATTGACCCCCGCCAAATCTGGGGATAACCCAAAGATTCTTTGTTCTGGATTCCAGGTTCTGAGCGCTCCCAGTTCAACCGCCAAATCAATCTCGACATCAGTTAGGCCGCGTGAAAGCACAGTTTTTCGATGGCGATCAACGAGCGTTAAATTTTGGTTGACTAGGCGGTATTGAGAATCGCGCTCTTCGACACTAAGGAGCTGGGCATTGTGACGGGCTCGCGCTTCTTCCCGCTGCCTCCGTTTAAGTTCCTGTTCTTGGCGGCGCTGTAACAGCTGATCCGAATCCCAGTTATCGCTGCCATCGGATCTAACAAATAGCCCACCCATTGAGTTCCGCAGTCCCTTGACAAAACGGAAGCCAGGCGGAGCATCGTGCTGCCCCATGCCGCGCAAACACAACACCCATTGATCATCTTGGACTTTACAGCCGTGGTCTTCGTCGCAGACAGGGCAGTTATATATTTGGCTGGAGCGAATGCCTTTTCTCATTGTTCATTACCACTTCTGGTGGTGGTACAGTTTGTGAGCAATATTTTCTGATTTCATCAAATGTCTCGCTTGAATGTCACCGAGACTGAAGCCTTAACAAGAGCGGACTCTCGCTCTTATTGGCTCTAGCACCAAGACCGTGCTTTACCTTATTAAGAGCAAGTTGACTTTTTAGCCCCAAACAGCTGAAGATTATTTTTGTCTACTTAGCGTTAGAGAGTCCGGGATTTCTTAGCTATGTTAGGCTCAAATCCCGGTTTTTTCATCTAAGTCGGAAGTATCTACGACGGACTATAAACCGACTCCGCTGGTCACAACATCTACGTAAGACTTGCGATTTCGCTTTGGAATGAGTTGAGTATCTGTTCACTATCTGACGCGATTTGTGGTCAAATTTCTGCATGAAAGCAATCCTGCTCGCATTAACAAAGGAAATGAATTTTTTGGAATTAAAAATTCAAAATTCATAATTAAAAAATAAATTTATTTTTTGAACTTTGAACTTTGAATTTTGAATTGTTTTGACTTACTAGTTTTGATGCTCATTGCTAACGCCTTCGAGCAAATTTAATCCAAGGCATACGGATTCCAGCATCCAACGAAATCCACGCATTCCTAGCTTAAGATTTCGCGCTGCAAATCCTGTTGTGTCCTGTCGCATGAAGGCGCAACTTGCGAATTGTTAAAGACCCTATTTCTGGGCCTCAAACTATTCTACATGTGTGAATGTGGGAGACGTGAGAAGTTTCTCTTGCCGGAGAAAACTGCACTCCTTAAAGGATGACCTGAGAAGCGAGCTTTTGTCAAGCTTGACTCTTGTATACTAAATTACAATCGCTTTCGTTAATATTATTACTGTCTGATGAGCGCTTCATCAGGCTCTAGCGCGCGGCAGCTGGAAACAAGAAAACGATGCTCCCTAACTCAGCCGCTCTGCTTTCAGTCCTGCTTTTCTCCAGTCAGAAATGACGGCATTGCATCGCCTTGAATCTGGCTCAGCAAACATTCCACGCCGACCTAATCGGTTGATAATTGAGAGAATATCGGGTGAGGGGAGAAAACAGCTAACTACCAGATCCCCTAAATTCGAGTGGAATAAAATTTCTGACTCCAGGGTTTCGTCGAGCTGATCCAAGTTTCTCCCTTGAGGTAAAAACTCGTCTACAATGATACGTGCTTTAGCGCGGATGGTAGGTAACCACTCTAAGGTTGGCGGAAATGCCAGTAATAGACTGACCTTCTGGGTAATCCGCTGCAGAAATTCCAGGGAATTGGGGTCGCCACAGTACAACAAATGCTGTCCACCTAGCTGCCACCAAGTCCCAGGCTGTTCGGGTGCTCGAACAGACAGTTGTGAACTTGAATTGGGTTGTGCTGATTGAAGCGACTGTTCCCTACGGCGAATAGCTACAATTTCTGGCTTAGGCCCAAGCGGCGGTAGGACTTCGGGTACTGGGGATGGCTGTAGCTGTGGGATTATTTCTAGCTCTGGTTCTGGCGCTGGCTCTGGCTCAAGCTTAAGCTTAGTTGAGGGTGGAGCGTGCTTCTGCTTGATGGCTTTAGCTGCGGCGTAGGTGATAGTTTCGCCAGCTTGGGCACGGGCTAGAGCTTCTTCACGGACAGCTGGGAGGATTGAAGGCGCAGCTAGCTCGTACAGTGCTGAAGGGGCAATGGAAAGTTCTGTCAAATTGACATACTTAAACTGTGCATACACTCGAATAAAACGGGCCGCTGTTTCATAGCTCCAATCAAACTCAGCCTCTAGCCAATATCCAAAGCGGCCATACTCTAGTTTCTCCTTCACCTCAACAAGCCTCTGCCCAATTTCAAAAATGCCCTGAGCCGTCCGCTTCATCAGCACGCGAATCTCACCAGTTTGCTGTTGGACAAACTGGGTGGTTTCGGCGTCTAGACTGGCGTAGTCAAACCCCTTACGGGCTGGGGGACTGGCGGAGGTGGGCATTTGTGGGCTTTCGCGCTCTCAATGTAATATCCATCACTTTTTATTTTAAGCATGAAGTAATTTATAAGCAATAGAAAATTTGACCCGGTGCTGGCTCTAATCCGATCTTCGACCGGAAACCGGGGCTGAAGGAGCGAGAGAAAAGTTTTTTTTGTGGCCCAAGGCATTGCTAGAGAGAATCAATGTCGATTCCTCGCGCTATGAGCTTGGCAATCAGCTCTTCTTTTTGGCGTCGCTCAAGTTCAGCTCGTTGGTCAGCCTGTTCAGCCCGTTGGTCAGCTTGTTGAGCCCGTTGTCGCTCTTCCTCCTTAAGCCGCCGCTCAATTTCTAAGCGCTGCTCAGATTGTTCCTTCAGCCGCCGCTCCTCTTCCGCCTCGGTCAGCACCCATTCGCCCTGCTCATCGTACCACCGCATCCACAACCGGGGAATGCCAGCGTAATCACCCGACCACAATCCCAACCCCAACCCCAACTCCGGCACCCAGACTTTCGGCTCGGCCAGGACTAATTCTTGGTATTTACTTCCAACCAACTGAAAGGCTTTTAGCTCGTCATTGTAGCGGTCGAACAGAATGTAGTAAGGCACGCCCAGGATGCGCTCGTACACCTGCCACTTTGTCGGTGGGCTATCTGGTTGCTGTGTGGTTTTGCCTAAGTCCTCGTTTCGAGTGCTGGGGGAGAGCAGTTCTACTACCACCAAGGGCCTAACTCCCTCTTGCCAGCTGACGTAGCTCAAGCGTAGTTCTTTGTGGTCATACAATCGGGGTACTCCGGCGACGACAAACCAATCTGGGCGCTTGTGCCATTGGGGGGTGTTAGGGTCGTAGTAGAGGTTCAAGTCGCTGGCAATGAATACCTGGTCTCTTGAATAAGTGGATGGCTGGCAACCCATAGTTAGGAGCTGCGGTTGCCATATATGGAATTCGTCAGGCAAGCCAGGGTCCTCCGGGTCTTCGCTAGGCAGATCATACATCGTCGGCATCGTCTCTCGCGGCGGCAAGGGCGGGTCAGTCTGCTGTAGAGGATGTTTAACTGGCAACATAGGGGCTTCCCTTTGAACTCGGTTTCCTTTGTTCAATCTAGCGAAATGTTTTAGAGTGCGATCGCCTTATTTTCAAGAAGCGAGGGCGGTTTCAGTTGCGTCTTCTTCTGGCGCCTCAACCTGCTTCAGACGGAGGTGCTTACGTCCTAAAATCAATTCAAACTCATCCCCTGGACTAACGTGAAGCTGCTTGGTATAAGCTGAACCAATTAGTAAGTTACCATTTGACTGCACTGCAACCCGATAGCTAGGACTGCGGCCCCCATGTCCATCACCATTTTTCTTCGGGTCTAACTCAATCCCCTCAGCATCAATCAGCGCATTGAGGAACTGGTTCATATTGATGCGCTCGCTTCCGTTTTTGTTGACGCTGTAGTAGCCGCATCCCCTGGCTTTATCTTCTTTGCTGAAGGTTTCTAGCTCTTTGACCTTATGGAGGAGTTCAACACCCGCTAGCGGCTTCACCTTTGTCTGTTTGGACTCAGTTTTTTGCTGTTCAGGCTCAGCCGTTGTCTGTTTGGACTCAGTTTTTTGCTGTTCAGGCTCAGTCGGTGTCTGTTTGGACTCAGTTTGAAGCGGTTCAGGCTCAGTCGTTGTCTGCTTGGGCTCAGTTTTCTTCTGTCTAGGCATCAGTAACTAGCGAAAATAAATAAATTTAATTTTCAAATATATCACTAAAACAGTATGTATTACTATCGTCCGCTTGCCATAATTTCGGTTCGAAGGGAGCGAATATATTCCACTCCGCGCCGGTAAGCTTGATCGTACTCCTCTTGCCCAGAATGCTCAGCCCATTTTTTGCCGGTGTTCTGTTTAATGGAGGCGAATACAGCTTTATGCAGTAGTTCCGAATTATTGCGGAATTGATAATCAGCTACCTCATTATCATCTGACTCCACGCCATCAAGTGACACCGGCTGCCACACGCTTACAAGAGAGGGAACCGGATTGTCCACCAAACTGGAACCTGTGCCACCATCTCTAATCAATCCTGGTTCGCGGAGTAACTCGAACACCAATGAGCGGACTTTTTGCCCGTACTCCGACTGTAAACTTTTCTTAACTTCATCGGGCCGACAAGACACGGCAGGGTTTGGAATTGGGACTTCAGCCGTACTTATCTCCGACTCTAGCCCCTTGAGAAACAACTCATATATCCCTGCTGGCATGGTGTCACTGAGTCGCGCTCCGCCATCGGTAACTATTTTTCCGGTTCGATCAATATCAAGTCCCTTACTCTTCAAAACCGCTTTCTTTCTATAGTCGCTGTACTTGATCAACTCGTTTTCATACAAAACCAGCCAATCCAGACCGACATGGGAGACAAAGTTTGCTTTTGACTCAACGCGATCGCGGCGAACCGGCTTTTTCACCAAATCTGTTCCCACGGGTAAGTCAATCCAGGCGGGAGAGATTTGCACGGTTTTGTCATCTAGCACCGCCGAAATCCGAACACTGACGACTTGAGTCTCTCTGAGTTCTTTCATCCGCTCTGCAATCAGATCACAGGCGCGGTCTTGGATGGATTTGAGTGGTTCCGGTTGTACCATTGGGGTGAAATCAATCGCCAACTGTGAAGCATTTGTGCCGAAAACGTTCGTGCTCACAGCATCTGTCACAAATGCCTGCATCTTTTCAGAATTGGGCTCAATTGCTCCGGTTTCAGTTGTCAAGTGCCCGGTTGAGCGTAGTTCTGCCGCCAAATCAAACTTCGGGGAGATATCCGCTCGTAAAGAGGTTTCTTCAATCCGGGGGGTACTGAGCACAATCAAGTCCCCAGCCTCCAGAGTGCTGGCATCGCTCAAGGTGATAGTAGTCTCGCCTGCGGAATATCCTCTAACCAATTCTGGCTTAGGCACATTTTTCGGCGCCGACCATTCGCCGTCATCCCCTTCCCAGTAGCCGGTTAATGGAGCCGTCTGCTTTCCATCAATGAATTGCTGGAAAATGTCGCCTATGCCTAACGCCTCGTGACTCACGACCACACCCCAGTTATCGTGGGCGATGTCAGGGAAATGGCCTGGGTCAGCTCCTGGCACTCTACGAATAATGCGGCCAAACTCCTGTTCAGCTACGGTGAGACTTCGCATGACTCCCAAACAGACAGAAACCGAAGCCCAGGCGTGCGAAAATCCTTCGCTCACCATCCCACAGTGAACCAAGGCAATATATTCACCACTGAAGAAACGCTTGTATGTCTCAGATGGTCTACCAGCGAGATCAAAACCTTCCTTGTCGCTGTGAACTAGACCGACACGCCCTTGGAGCAGCCCAAAGGTGTCGAGCAGTTGGTGTAGCCGATGGGCGTGCGGGATATTTAGCCCCCGGACGATTATGGCATGGGGCTTACCGGACTGCCGCTTGATGGCTAAAACTTCCACCGCCTTAGCTAGGACCGGCAGACAAAAACTATCGGCCAGCAGGATTTTTCTGAACCATTCCCGGTTAGACTCGGCTTTGGCAAAAAACGCTTCGGGGCTATACTTGACTTCCTGCCCACCTTCTTCCTCTACCACGAACGCCTTGCTCGTCGCCTCTTGGTAGACCAGGCGCTTGATAGGTGTAGGGTTTAATTTCCAGGCTTGCTGAACACTGAATTCAAAGTCCGGTACTGGGGTATATCGCGTTACCAACTGTCCACTTTCAGTTTCATCCTCAATTGAGCTGTAGCGGATATGAGGGATTGGTAGATGATCAGAACGGAAGCGGGAACCTGTGAAAAAGCACAACAGACTCTCCGAGAAATAGTTGATTACGCTCCTGTAGGAACTGGCGGAGGCATGATGTGCCTCGTCGATTAGAATTAGCCCGACATTGGCTGGATTTAAGTCACCGCGATTGACTAGGTTTAGCAGAAACTGCCGGTTGACTACTAGAAAATCTGCCTCTTCGAGACTGAAAGCATATGATCGAAATTCCTCAGCTCTCAATTCGGCTATCTGAGGAGGCGGCACTCCATCGGGAAGTACCCCTAGAGAATAGAGCGGCCATTGGTCGTAGATCGGGCAATGGCGGGAATCGGTGGGGAAATCTTGCAGGATACGCGATCGCAGTGTGCAGTTATCAACCACGACAATCGCCTGCTTACCCTGCATGTACTCGCCCAAGATGTATGGCAGGCAGCTCAAGATGACGGTTTTCCCACATCCAACCCCAGCCAGGATGTAACCTGCCCCACTGTTGGGAGTGCGTCTAGCTGGGTCAAGCTCTCCCCGTGCTGCTTTCTCCCAGAGTTTAAGCAACGCAGTTCTTTGGTGAGCAAAGAGTTTGGTGTGTCCCTCAATAATCCGATGCTGCACCATCTGACTGTAGCGAGTAAAGTAATGCTGTTCGGGAGTTGGGGAGTGTAGATTATCGAGGGTCATCATCTGTTAAAATACCGTGTTCCCTTCTCCTAATTATACGTAAAGCCAAACGGTTGTCAGTTAAAAATCTAAACAATTATTAAGCTATCTGTTTAGCTGGGTAGTGTATTGTATTGTTTTTAGGTTAAATAATTGCAGTCATAATTTCATGTGTACGCCATCACAAGTTTTAGTAAATCGAGGTCGTGTTGCCATTTTTATTGATGGTGCAAATCTGTTCTATGCCGCTCTCCATCTGGAAATTGAAATTGATTATATGAAATTGCTACGTCGGTTAACCGCTGGCTCTCGGTTGTTGCGTTGCTTTTTCTACAGTGGAAGTGATCCCACGAATGAGAAACAGCAGGGATTTCTCCTATGGATGCGCCGCCACGGTTATCGGGTAATTACAAAAGATGTGGTCCAGATGTCGGATGGGTCGAAAAAGGCCAACTTGGATGTAGAAATCGCAGTTGATATGTTGGCTCTGGTGAATTACTACGACACAGCCGTGTTGGTTAGTGGGGATGGCGATCTAGCTTATGCAGTGAATGCGATCAGTTATCGTGGCGCTCGAACCGAAGTGGTGAGTTTTAAATCGGTGACGAGCGATAGTTTGATTAACGTAGCTGATGACTACACTGACCTAGAACAGATCCTCACAGACATTGAAAAAACACCCACCATTAGCTATAATTGCCAAACGCTAGTGCCTCTGGTTTTTATTGACGGCACTGAAGATCACGTTCAGCTCCAGGGTTAAGCATTACCATCTTAGTAGTCGTTAGCACCAGTCCGTGATCTCCTTAACCTTTCATAGGACGCTGACCGATTCTTCTGGGCTGGACTGACATTGCTAGCCAGTGCAAGTAATGCTGTTTTAGTATCACTGCCTTCGGATCGCCTTGGGACTCCAGATAGGCAATGGTTTCGTGAACCAAATTGATAGGTATTGCAACGCCGGTGGATTGCTGTTGGTTTCTTTGATTTGGCGAGGGCATAATATCTCTCCACTTTGTTAGGGGTGAGTACTCGAAGAAAGTTGGCTGTTGAATATCCATTGCGATCGCTTGTACTAGATGAGCAAGGTGCCGAACATCGCGGTCCTGCTGCCTACGGAACTTTCGGCGGCGCCACGGCCAGAATATCCGATAATTCCACAGAATGTCCATATTCAGTTCTAGTCTGAACCATAGCTCCCGATCAGGCATGGCGAAGCCAGCAGAAAGGTTCCATGGAAGTTCTGTTTCCAGGTAGAGTAAGGCATCTAGTTTTTCCGCTAATCTGGTGTCACCAGAAAAGGCCAGATAGGGTTGAGAGATATAAAATAGGGATTCCCAGTGGCCATCACAACTCGCGCGGGTGACACAAAGTCGTGTTGCGTTCAAGGCAGCAACCAAAGGGTAGATGTGCGGCTCGACATTTTCAGGAGTTGGGGGCAGGTTTGGTTTACCGTTGCCACGCCGATTTTGGGTTGCTAGTCTCGGCAAGACTAAGAAATACAGTACGAATAGAACAATTAGAGCCAAACCAGCCATACATTAAGCTCCTTGCGTCCTGTTCCTGTATTGCAGCCCCTTGAAAATTGCTGGCATTTTTGTGCTTCAGGAATACTTTTTGTAGATTCTCTCTAGCCATTCAGTTTGCTTCGGACTTAAGTTTTTCTTCTGCTCAAGCTGGAGGCTAACCGAAGCAATAAAACTAGCTTCCCATTCAGTTAAAGATGTTCTAGCCGCTAGCAAGTTAATTTTATGCTCTAAGATTTGTTGCTTGGCTAAACTTGATGGACTTCTCCCCCAACGGATGAAGCGCTCACACTCAGCACACTCGATGCGACTGTAGTGCAAGCCGGAATGTAGAATCAATTCGCGCAAGATGCCATTGCAAGTTGGGCAGTTAATTTGTGCTAAGTTCATGAAGAGCTTTTGAACACACTTTAACTATTATAGCTAAAGAAAACTCCCTCACTTCTGTTAAGGCTGCGTTGGCATCACCCAATGCGAACCGGCCTGGTGATTGGTGGGTCAACAAAATAGAAATCTTGCTCCCTCAGCCACTGCTTCGACAAAATCTCAGGGCGTAGATACATGAACGCACAAGCCTGTTCGAGATCTATAAAGAATTTTGTACAAATAGTAGGGTGCTCAAAATCCCCAACTCCAATCATCCATTCCCGCTTCTGCTGCCCCTCTTCCTGGTACTCAGCTAAGTAAAGGCGGATTACATTTCCTGGTATTCAGTTCCAATCTTCTGGATCATTAATTAATGAGAGCGCATTGGTTTCGTTGGGCAAATATTGAATAATTGGGTGCCCAACTTCAAACTCTGCTTCGTATTTTTGGATGTACTCAAGGATGTCAATTCTATTCATGCTTAATTAACTTGACATGCATTATATTCCAGGCAGTAACCAGATGGGTCAACACTGAGTCCTGACAAAGGGCTTTCTGGGCTATTGCATTGACTTGTATTCCGGCTAAAATTTTGGCACTTGGCACAGCAATCAATCCCCGACGCTCTGGCAGACTCTATCGCCATATTCTGATTATCGGTGGGACTCAGCTTTAAATGAATTCCATCCCAATAAGCTTTCATCACCCCATTCCCCGCTAATATTTGCCAGCGGGGATCAAGATCTACTACTGATGATGGAATCCTGATCCAGGCACCTTCATATTCGGCTGAGACTTCAACCTCAAACTCTTGGGCTGCTTCGATTGTTTTAATCTGTTTTTGATTCGCGCTCAATGGCGGAGTCCCAAAAACAATTTTGTCACCCACGGATGGAAT
>CAXUIG010000055.1:0-2563 GCA_964250845.1 uncultured bacterium
GTAACCAAGGAATGGCTGAATGATGAAATTATTCACCGCTACATCAATTCTGACGTAACCGTTCAGGGGGGGGGTAAAAAAGTTTACGCTATGAAATCACATGTAATCAGTACGAAAACCAGCCTAGATTTAATTTTTCCTAGATAATTGTGAGTAGTTAAAACTGCTATACTGGTTTGCCAATTGTCTAATAGACATTTTAGGGAGGCTGTTTATATGTGCATAAGTTCTAAAGCTTTTGCTTAGCAAGGTTTTGAAGTTCATGCGCATGACGTACCCCCTAGATTTTTCCCGGACATTAAGCTCTGGCCGTGTATTGAAGATCACGCGAGAGCGCCTAGAATGACCTAGTTGACGGCCAGAGCTTAATGTCTGGTTTTTTTGTAACCCCCCCCGTGAACGGTTACATACGCGAGTTGGAATCCAACACTCAACTCAAATACACTCCACAAAAAATATCGGAAGCAGCACAAACAGCCCTGCGCCAAGGGTTACATGCTGATACCGTCAGGAGGATATTACGTCGCCAAGAAGGAGTTGACAAACGAACACTTGAACGCTTTTTCATAGCATTAAACCTAGAACTGGACAAGAGTGATTATTCAAGAACAGAACCCAATTTTAAGGACTCTGATCTCAACAGTCATGGAGATGTGAGATCAGCAGTTAATGTAACATTCTTTTATGGGCGCACAGAAGAAATTGCCAAACTCGAGCAATGGATTATTGATGATGGCTGCCGATTAGTAGCAGTGTTGGGAATAGGAGGAATTGGCAAAACTGCTTTGTCTGCGAAGTTAGTAGAACAGATTAAGGATAAGTTTGAGTATCTCATCTGGCAATCTCTGCACAATGTACCACAAATAAAAGATATCCTGGCACACCTGATCGCATCTCTGTCTGATGGGCAAGAAACTGATTTATCAGAAAGCGTAGATAGGAGAATATCGCTGCTGATTAATTACTTATGTAGGCACCGCTGCCTCTTAGTGCTAGATAATGCTGAGATGATTCTGCAAGGTGGTGAGCGGGCTGGGCACTATCGAGAGGGATATGAAGATTATGGTGAACTATTCAGAAGGGTGGGAGAGGTACCACATCAAAGCTGTTTGATGCTAACTAGTAGGGAGAAACCAAGAGAAATTGCATTACTGGAAGGAGAAACACTGCCAGTCCGCTCATTAGAAATACTTGGTTTGAAAGAAATAGATGCACAGTCAATCTTGAGAGCAAAAAATATTGTTGGCTCAGAGAATGAATGTCGAGAGTTGGTTGAGCGCTATGCAGGCAATCCCTTAGCATTGCAGATTGTTTCTGCAACCATTAAAGAGCTTTTTGACGCTAGTATTTGTAAATTTTTATCACAAGGAATAACTGTTTATGGTAACATCAGCGAACTTCTAGATCAGCAATTTAATCGCTTGTCAGATTTAGAAAAGAAAATTATGTACTGGTTAGCTATTAATCGGGAGCCGACTTCAATTTTAGAATTGAAAGATGATATTATACCACAAGTGCCACAATCTAAATTGCTGGCTGCTATAGAATCGCTTAGATACCGCTCTTTGATTGAAAAGAATTTACTATTTTTTGCTCTACAAACTCTAGTAGTGGAGTATATAAACGAGCGATTGATAGAGGAGGTATGCGAAGAGATTTTTACTCAAAAAATCACCATTTTTAATAGCTATGCTCTGCTCAAGGCTCGGGCAAAAGACTACATTAGAGAAGCTCAGGCTCGACTCATTATCAAGCCAGTTATAAATAAACTGCTTATTGCTTTTAGGAGTAAAAGAAGTACTGAAAATTGGCTAGTTCAGATTTCATCAATGCTACAGTGGGAATCGAGGTTAAACTTAGGATACGCAGGTGGAAATGTTCTTAACCTCCTTTGCCACCTTCAAACTGAATTGAATAACTATGATTTTTCTTACCTAACTATTTGGCAAGCAGACTTACGAAGTGTGAAGTTATACAATGTAAGCTTTGCTTACTCTGACCTATCTAAGTCTGTTTTTGCTGAGACTTTCGGTGGGATTTTGTCTGTGGCATTTAGCCCGGATGCAAAACTTGTAGTTACGGGTAATGCTGATGGTGAAATTCGTTTGTGGCAAATTGCAACTGCCCAACAAGTTTTTACCTTGAAGGGGCACACTGCTTGGGTGCGTTCAGTAGCCTTCAGTCCTGATGGTAATACTCTTGCCAGTGGTAGTAGTGACTCTACTGTAAAGTTATGGGATATCAGCACAGGTAAATGCCTTAGAACTTTACAAGCACATACTAGTAGGGTTCAATCAGTTGCCTTCAGTTCTGATGGAGACATGCTTACCACTGGTAGTGCAGATCAAACAGTGAAGTTGTGGGATGTCAGTCAAGGTAAGTGCCTTAAAACTTTACAAGGACATACTAGTCAGGTACTTTCCGTTGCCTTCAGTCCCGATGCTTCCACCCTTGTTAGTGGCAGCAAAGACTCCTCAATTAGGCTACGGGATGTAGGTACTGGTCAATGTCTTAAGATGTTGCAGGGACATACTGCTTCAGTAAGTTCAGTTGCCTTCCATCC
>CAXUIG010000055.1:2663-29945 GCA_964250845.1 uncultured bacterium
ACCTTGCAGGGGCACACGGGTTGGGTATGGTCGGTTGCTTTCCATCCCCAAGGTATGATCCTTGCCAGTGGTAGTGAAGATCGAACAGTGAAATTATGGGATGCCAGCACTGGTCTATGTCTCAAGAACTTGCAGGGGCATACAAATTGGATATTGTCAGTAGCCTTTAGTCCTAATGGCAATATCCTTGCGACTGGTAGTGAAGATCAAACCGTAAAATTGTGGGACGTTAGTACTGGTCAATGTCTTAGAACCTTGCAAGGGCATACAGGTTGGGTGTGTTCAGTTGCTTTTGATTCCCAGGGCACGCTCCTTGCCAGTAGCAGTGCAGATGAGACGATTAAGCTCTGGGATGTTACAACGGGTGAGTGTCTAAAAACTCTCTTGAGCTCTAGACCCTACGAGGGCATGAACATTACTGGCACTACAGGCTTAACTGAGGCGACTATTGTCTCTCTAAAGGCACTAGGGGCGGTTGAAGTCAATCAACCCTAGGGCAGCCTCTGGGCGATACACCGTGAGCAACCTCACTAAGTCGGGCAACCTGCTGCTGATCAAGAGGACAGGGCTATGGAAGCGTATACATAAGTCGGCATATGGTGCGTTGTTCACTCAGTTGCCCAGCAGTGGTCGCGTGTGTTGAGGGAACACCCTGAGTTCCCTGATGGTCTATACTACCGAGCCAGGCATGATCCTGCACGGTTGGCCGTAGCCGTATGGGAACCATGCGACGCGGGCTTCTCCGTGACACGCGGCGCTGACCAGTACCACCTATGCTAACGAGCTAGGAGAAATTCTCGACACTTATGGCTTTGAACTGCTGTAGACTTTTCATGAACTACCCCGCCCTCAACGCAGTAGAGCTAGCGATACCGCGCCTGAAAGCAGCAATAACAGCTTGAGTACGTCACCTAGAGAACTATCAGTTATGACACATGATCACGAGCACCACCACCATAGCCACGCACACGGGCACCATAGACACCACGGTCACTCCCATGCCCCAGCGAGTTTCGGTCGTGCCTTTGCAATTGGCACCGCACTTAACTTAGGGTTTGTCATCGTTGAGGCAACCTACGGCTACCTGGCACATTCCCTGGCTTTGTTTGCTGATGGGGGTCACAACCTGGGGGATGTCTTGGGACTCGTTCTCGCCTGGGGTGCAAGTGCGCTCGCTCGTCGCCCTCCGACAAAACGCTACACCTATGGGCTTCGTGGCTCATCTATTCTGGCTGCTCTCGTGAATGCCGTGGTTCTGCTTCTGTCCATGGGTGCGATCGCCTGGGAAGCCATCCGACGCTTTAACGACCCTGGTCCCGTTTCAGGAGTTACAGTTATTGGTGTTGCCGCAGTCGGGATTGTCATCAACACAGTAACAGCACTCATGTTCATGTCGGGCCGAAAGAGTGATTTGAATATCCGTGGAGCGTTCATGCACATGGCTGCTGACGCGCTGGTATCATTCGGAGTTATGCTGGCAGGTATCGCCATCTTGGTAACGCACTGGCTGTGGCTTGACCCATTGGTGAGCTTAGTCCTCGTGGCAGTTGTGGTGGTCGGGACGTGGCAGTTGCTACGCGAGTCCGTGAGCCTGGCGCTTGATGCAGTACCTGCGGGGATTGAGCCGCTTGCCGTTCAAACGTATCTAGCTGAGCGCCCCGGTGTGTCTCGAGTTCACGACCTCCACATCTGGGCTATGAGTACGACTGAGACGGCGCTCACGGTTCACCTAGTCATGCCAACAGGCTACCCCGGCGATGCTTTTTTATGCGAAGTCTGTAAGGAGCTTCAAGACCATTTCGGGATCAAACACTCGACCCTTCAGGTAGAGACAGGCGATTGGGAGCATCCGTGTGCTTTGGAGCCAGACCACGTCGTCTGACAACGCCTATGGTTTGCTGGGCTGGTAGTTATGTAATTGCATCGGCTCGGTTGATGACACCCGACGCAAAGGGTGCTATAAAGTGATTATGGCAATGGGGCCTGCCAGAACCGCCGCTTCAGTCACCTGATTGAAAGGCTGATGGCTCCTACTTTACCCAGACTTGCTTTGGGAGAGTAGGAATGTGCCTTTCTTACGTCACTTACGACCTCTCTTAGAGCAAGCGTCTCTTCAAAACCAAGCGCTTTAGGAGTGAGGATGTCCGTCAGTCGTCATCGGTTTGAACAGCTCATCGCGTTACCCCACATTATCAAGTGGCTACCCATCGCCTTTGTTATTGGCATTCTCTCTGGGACAGCTTCCGCCGCGCTTTTAGCATCCCTTGAATGGGCAACCAATTGGCGGGAGTCTCATCTTTGGAGCATTGCCCTCTTGCCGCTCGGTGGATTTCTCATCGGTTGGATTTACCATCGATTTGGAAAGTCCGTAGAAGCAGGAAATAATCTTATACTTGACGAAATCCATCATCCCAAGGATATTATCCCCCTGCGAATGGCTCCTCTTGTTCTCCTCGGGACAGTTGTCACCCATTTGTTTGGTGGGTCAGCGGGTCGGGAAGGCACAGCGCTGCAAATGGGTGCCTCACTAGCAGACCAGGTGAATAAGCTCCTACGCTTCAAAGATGTAGACCGGCGAGTTGTCTTGATGGCTGGTATGAGCGGAGGATTTGGTTCCGTCTTCGGTACTCCCTTGGCTGGTACCATCTTTGGTCTGGAAGTTTTAGAAATTGGAAAGCTTCGCTACGATGCCCTTTTCCCCTGTTTAGTTGCCGCTATTGTGGGGGACCGGGTAACCTTACTCTGGGGAATCCATCATCAGGAGTACCGAGTTCCACTCGTAGCGCCCATCACCGTAACCGGACTCATCTGTGCGGTTGTTGCAGGCGCAGCGTTTGGCATTGTGGCAATGCTTTTTGCGGAAGCAACTCACGAAATCAGTCACTTTTTTAAAAAAAGGGTATCGTATCCTCCAATACGTCTTTTGATCGGCGGTGTAATTGTTGCGCTCGGTGTCTGGGCTATTGGAACAACAAAGTACATTGGCCTCGGTATCCCAACGATTGTCCAGTCGTTCTCAACCCAGCTCCCCCCGTGGGATTTCGCGCTTAAATTGGCTTTTACTACGCTTACTTTGGGGGCAGGTTTTAAAGGAGGGGAAGTAACCCCTCTTTTTTATATTGGTGCAACGTTAGGTAATGCTTTGTCATTGCTCCTGGCGCTCCCATCGCCTCTGTTGGCGGGAATGGGATTTGTGGGTGTCTTTGCAGGTGCAGCCAACACACCCGTGGCTTCGACCTTGATGGGAATTGAACTCTTTGGCGCTCAATCGGGGGTATATGTTGGGATCGCCTGTGTTGTGAGCTATCTATTTTCTGGTCATGGGGGGATTTATAAATCACAGCGCATCGGGTTGAGTAAGTATTCTTCTGTGCCTTTAACTGACGTTGGCTACTCTGACGCAGACAAAACTAATTAAAGCAAGTTTCATTACGAGGAAAATTTATGAATGTCGGCGTATTTGTTGGTGCTTTGGGCGGCGCGAGTGTTGAGTTTTTCGAGACAGCCGCGATCGCCTACGCGATTGCGCGTTCGGGCTATCAGCGAGAGGCGTATTGGGGAACCATCACAGGTTTGGTACTCGTGGGAGTGGCAACGGCAGTACTAGGAACGGGATTGCAGCTGATTCCGCTGCATATCCTTCAGGTGGTAATTGGTCTTGTGCTTCTGTGGTTCGGTTGGGGCTGGGTTAAAAAGTCAGTCCTACGACTAGCGTTGGGGAAACGAGCTGGATGGGTGAGCGACCCACTTACGTCTGAAGGTATTGAGCTTGAATCCAGCCCCAGAAGGTTTAGCCGGATCAACTTCATAATCATGACGAAAAGCTCTGCCCTTGAAGCGCTAGAGGTCGCAATCGTTGTCGTCACGCTCGGACTGGGATCGGGGGCTTGGAGTGAAGCTTTTTTGGGTACGGGACTGGCACTCCTGTTGACGGTGGGTGTGGTCGCCGTGCTACACGGTCATTTACTGAAAGTGCCAGAAGTGCTGCTCAAACTCGGGGCCGGGGTAATGCTGATGGCCTTTGGTACGTTTTGGCTCGGTGAAGGAGCAGGAGTAGTTTGGCCTATTGGGGATTTCACTTTGCTGGTTATAATTGGTCTCTATGGCTTGATTTGCTTTTTCGCCATCCGTTACCTGCGGACGAAGTAACAACAGGCAATTTTGCTTAAATATTTAGTACAGGTTGAGGTGTCAAACTAACCCTAGCTTGATGAAAACTTCCCCAAATTATCTTGCCGCCACTTTGCATCTGCCTTGCGATTTGTACGCACCTCCAAAACCCGGATGCCCTTTGTCGGCAGTGGGTTAAATCTTTGCTTAAGCTGCTCCCAAGAATGTATTAGCTCATGCTGGACACTGTAGGTGGCACATAATTGGGCGAAATTAATATCCTGCGGTGTAGCAAAAAACTCCTCGAAGGGCGGGTCAAACTTGGCAATGGGCAACGTCTCGAAGATACCTCCGCCATTGTTGTTGATTAAAACAATGGTCAGATGCCCTACAAATTTGTTTCTGAATAAAAAGCCGTTGGTGTCGTGCAATAAAGCTAAATCGCCTGTTAGCATCACACTGCTCTGGTGACGATGAGCCATGCCTAAAGCCGTTGATAGAGTTCCATCAATGCCATTGGCACCCCGGTTGAAGAAAGGACGCACAGCTGAGTTGCTGGGTGCCCAGAAAAACTCTACATCCCGCACAGGCATACTATTGGCAATAAATAGTGGGGTTTGGGGTGGCAGAATCTGCGAGAGTAACCAAGCTGTTTTCCCTTCAAACATCTGGTTCATCTGTGCCATCGTCTGGTCAACAGCTGACCTCACCTTAGCTTCTGCAGCACACCATAGCTGCAAATAGGGGGTCGGTGATTTTGGTTGAGCTGGGTATGCTTGAGCTAGCTGTTCTACCGACGTTCGCAGGTGGGTGGTTTTGCCATGGAGTGGGTCGAGGTTGTGGTCGCTGGGGTCAATCACCCATCGCCTCGGTTGTATGGCATCGAGCCAGGTACGCAGCTTTTTACTGGTGGGTAGTTCACTCAGCTGAATCACTATTTCGGGAGCCAGCTGTTGTGCTAGTTCGTGATTCCGCAAAATCAGGTCATAAGTGGAAATTAAATCGGGGTTCAGCTGGGCATAGTTTCTCAATGGGGAGAGTCCCTCAGCCAGAACTGGCCACCCCAAGGCTTTGGAAAGTTGCCCGATCGCACCACAATACTCCCGTGCCAACTGGGGTTGGGCAGGGCCAGCAATGATAATCCCTCGCTCACATTGCTGCCATTCTTGGATAAAGATCGGTTTTAAGGAAGTCACCCCTACGGTACGGAGTGGAAAATCAATTATGGGTTCAACCCCAGCAAAGAAATCCTCTGGCTGAAACTGTAAAGCCAAGTTAAAGGCAGTTGCGTCTGGAAGCGGGGCAAGAGGGTCACGCAAGGGGATATTAAGATGAACTGGGCCTGGCACAGGATAGAGCGATCGCTCCCATGCATGAACAACTGTTTGCCGCAAATACGAGAGCGTTCCTATGGATAAAGAGGGCAGCGCTAACTCCGCTTGCCAGTTAGGGTATGTGCCAAATAATTTCAACTGGTCAATCGTCTGTCCCGAATGGCAGTCTCGCAGTTCCGGGGGTCGGTCAGCTGTTAAGACCAAAAGCGGCACCCTACTTTCTCTCGCCTCAATTACAGCTGGGTAGAAATTCGCCGCCGCTGTACCAGAGGTGCAAACCAGCGCCACGGGACGTCCTGATTTTCGGGCAATCCCTAGGGCAAAAAACGAGGCGGAGCGTTCATCCAGGACGGGAATCGCCTCCACCCTGTCTTGTTGGGCAAACGCGATCGCCAGCGGTGTGGAGCGCGACCCAGGACAAATAACGGCTGTGGTCAATCCCAACAGCTTTAACGTCTCCGTCAGGATGGAAGCAAACAAGGAATTAGTGTTCCTGAAATCCATCATTTCAATCCCTGAAAGGGATTCACGAGTGCGCCCATCCCAAGTTAGCTGCATCTAACCATTTTACCCCACGATTTGTCGCAATCATATAGGTAATTGGTAACCTAGACTGGGTACACGGAGATAGTTTTGTGGACTGCATTCATTTAACGGGAATTCGCGGCTATGGCTACACCGGCTATCTGAGTGAGGAGCAGGTGCTTGGTCAGTGGTTTGAGGTTGATGTGACTTTGTGGCTGGATCTCTCAGTGGCGGGCAAGAGCGACGCTATCGAAGACACTCTCGATTACCGCAGCATCATCAGCACTGTGCAACACCTGGTGAAGACATCCAAGTTTGCTTTGGTAGAACGATTAGCTGCTGCGATCGCACAAGCTATCCTGCAATCAAAGCAAGTGGGGCAAGTCCAAGTTAAATTATCGAAATCCGCAGCCCCGATCCCAGACTTTGGCGGCAAAATCACGATTGATATCACTAGAAATAAATATGATTAAAAGTCTGAGAAACAAGCGAGTGAAGGAAGAGTGCGATGCCAGGAGCTAGGGATGAAGACAGTATAGAAAAACAACTAGTCCAGGGAGCTCCTCTAGCTTTGATCATGGCAGCGATCGCCTATATTCTCTACAGACTGTTGCTGGTTCTGGAGATAGTGGCTGTTGCGGCGCTTTTAGCCCTAGTTCTTCGGACTAGTTTGCGGTGGTTGCGGAAGATTTTCAGGCTGCGCTGGCTAGCGGTGCTCATACTGATAGGGCTGATACTAGGGTTTGGAGCATTTGTTGTGCTTTTTGTGGTTCCAAACTTCATAACTGAGACTCAGATTTTGATTTCGCAGTTGCCGGAATATTTGAACCGGATCAGGAGCTTTGCTTCCAACCTCCGCAGTAAATGGACTTTTGTCCCCGATATCTCCCAAGCCTTGGTGCAGCTAAGGAGCTTTCTAGTCGGTTTACTTGATTTATTTCCACAACTGCTAAGAAACACCTTCGGTGGAACCATTGAGGCCATAGGTACACTAATTTTATCCCTATACATGGCCTACGACCCCAATTCTGTGATTAGAGGAATTCGGCGGTTGATACCGCGTAGGCACCATGAGAAGTTTAATCGGGTGCTCCAGTCGGCAGAGGTTCGACTTGAGGGCTGGATCTTTGGTACAGGAGTTGCAATGCTGCTCATTGGTGGAGGAGCAGCAATTGGGCTCTGGTTGCTAAAAGTCCCGTTGTTCCTCTCCTTTGGCGTCATCGCCGGAGCTTTGGCAGTTATTCCCTACTTTGGGTCGATCGTGGGTACATTGCTGCCAGCGCTGGTAGCGCTGACAATATCGCCGTTGAAGGCGGTATTCGTCTTGGTGTTATTCTTGGTTTTGAACCAAATAGAGGCTCACGTGATCCAGCCTGTGATCATGGGTCAGCGGGTGAAGCTAAATCCCGTCGCGGTAGTCGTTGCCTTTCTATCTATGGGTGAACTGTTTGGATTCTTTGGCTTGCTCCTAGCGGTTCCAGCAGCAGCAGTGATCGCGACTCTAATCGATGAGTTCACCCCAGAGGAGCGTGTTAAAGACGAACCAGAACCAAAACTCGATCACTTCAATCCCTAGATAGCCGAGCGTGTTAGTGAGGTTTAAAGGCGGAGGCGATCGCCCGTTTCCAGATCAAACCAGTGGAGCGACTGAGGGGGTAGGGCTAGCGTCACCTCGCCACTCCATTGCTGTTCTGCTGGTAATAGAGCGCGTAGGGTGATATAATCTGAAAGTGATCCTTTGACGCGAACGCTGATTAGATTCTGCATTCCCAAGTTTTCTACTAAGTACACGTCCCCCTGGATTGTCTGCGTGTCTTCAGCTTTAGCAATGTGGACGTTTTCGGGACGGATACCCAGCACAATTTTTGGTGGGACAGTAGGCAGAGGAAGGGGAATTCTTAAATCACCCAAGTAGGCGGAATTACCTTTGCAGCTGAGCGTGAGCAAATTCATCTGAGGGCTGCCAACGAAACCGGCGACAAATTGGTTGGCGGGGTGGGTGTAAATGCGCTGAGGTTGGTCTAGCTGTTGCAGGTTGCCGTTGTGTAGCACTGCCACTTTGGTTGAAAGGGTCATTGCTTCGGTTTGGTCGTGGGTGACGTAGACCACAGGTGCATTCTGGGCGTTAAACAGCTGTTTGAGTTCTGCCCGCACTCGTTCGCGCAATAAGGCGTCCAGATTACTCAGGGGTTCATCGAGCAAAAAGACATCCGGTTGACGCACCAAGGCGCGACCGAGAGCCACCCGCTGTCGCTGACCGCCAGACAGCTGGCTGGGCTTACGCTGCATCAAGTCTTCCAGTCCCAGCGAATTCGCCACTTCAGCCACGCGCCGCCGGATTTGGGCAGTTGGAATTTGGCGCAGCTTCAAACCGGAAGCTATGTTTTCGGCGACGCTCATATGTGGATAGAGGGCATAGCTTTGGAATACCATGGCGATGTTGCGATCGCCTGGTCGCAAGGAAGTGACATTGCGATCGCCAATTAAAATTTGCCCCTGCGTCGGTTGCTCCAGTCCTGCAATTAGCCGCAGCGTCGTCGATTTGCCACACCCCGATGGCCCTAGCAGGGTAAGAAATTCACCTTCATCCACTCTCAGGCTAATGTCTTTGACTGGGACAACTTTGGGGTTATAGGTCTTATTGAGGTTTTTCAATTCGAGTTTAGCCATTTATTAGTTTTACCCCGAATTTGTTGGCGAAACTCTTTGACCGCTAAAAGTGGCTTGGGATGCTGTACGTATTCAGCCAACAGCGCTATATCCAGCTCGGGGAGTAACTCGCTTCCTGGAATGGGTTCGTATTTGTCCCCCCGCAGGCGATATAAGGAGAATCGAGCATCTTCCCAGGACCAAACCTCTGTCACCCCTAGCCGTTTGTACACGGCTAATTTATCCACCCCACCACTGGTGAAGACGACTTCTATAGCCAAATCAGGAAAGTCTTTTTCTGAACCAATGCAGTAGCTTTCATCCGGTTCCGTGCCACCCCGCCGTTCTTGTCTGCGTAAAGTTGTGGAACCGAGTGGAAAATATTCGGTATCGGTTTCCTCAAAATAAACTTCCAACAGAGTCCCGATGCGTTTCTTGGCTCCTTCATGAGGGCGGCTCGGCGACACGATTTCTAATACTCCGTCTAGATAGCTGACGCGATAGTAGGAGTTGTCTTCCAGCTTTAGTAATAGCGCTTCGTATTGCTGCCAGCTCACCTCGCTGCTGATAAACCGCTCCTCTGTGTCGAGATTGTCCAGCGTTTCCTGCTCTAAATCTTGGATGAGTTCTGCTAGCATTTGTCCGCTCGCCCTCAAAGGGATTCCAACCATTATAAGAACGAAAACTTAGAAGTTCTCAATCGGAACTAGCTCTACCGCCTCAGCAAGATCAAATCCGAACACCCGCGAGTAAAAGTAAAGTTCACCATCGAGGGCGCGCTTTATGTTCTCGGCGCGGCGGAAACCGTGCTGCTCACCCTCAAAGGGAACATAAGCCACCGGCAACCCCTTCGCCTTCAGCGCTTCGACCATCATCTCAGCCTGAGAAGGCGGGACAATCTTGTCCTCCAGCCCCTGGAAAAAAATCACTGGACAGTCAAGGCGTTCAGTGAAATGGATCGGCGATCGCTCTCGGTAGAGGTCACGCTGTTTAGGGTAGGGACCAATCAGCCGGTCTAGGTAGCGCGACTCAAACTTGTGCGTGTCCTGCGCCAATGCCTCTAAATCGCTGACGCCGTAGTAGCTGGCACCAGCTTTGAAGCTGTTGCGGAAAGTGAGGGCGCAGAGGGTGGTGTAGCCACCGGCACTGCCGCCAGCGATCGCAATCCGATTACCATCCACTCGCTCTAGCTCAACCAAATACTGGGCACCGTTCACACAGTCGTCAACATCAACAATGCCCCACAGGAAATCCAGCCGCTGACGATATTCCCGTCCGTAGCCAGTGCTGCCGCCGTAGTTGACATCGAGCACAGCAAACCCGCGACTCGTCCAGTATTGAATTCCCAAATTGAGCTTGCTAGACGCCGCCGCCGTTGGACCGCCGTGGCTTTTTACAAGCAGGGGTGGCAGCTCAAGCGCTGGAGCAGTGTAGTCGCGATTTTGAGGCGGATAGAAGAAAGCATGCGCCGTCAGACCATTCTCTGTTGGAAACTCAATCGCTTGGGGGGTGGATACATACCCAGCGTCAATCACCAATTCACTCGACCGGCGCAGCACCGACAATAGCCCAGTCGTCAAGTCGAGCTGGACGATGGACGTTAATTCAGTCGGTGAGGCAGCGCAGAACACAGCACTTCCGGCGTTCGCTCGCAGGGAGGAAATCTCGGTATAGGGAGTCTCAATCACCTGCAACTGTTGCGTTGTTGTATCGAGCCTCGCTAGATGCCACCTGCCCTGCTGGGCGTAGGTGCAGATGAGGCGACTGGGGGATTCAAACGCATAAGTGGACATCCCAAACACCCACTGGGGAAGCCCAAACTCTGCTGCCATTTCATATAGTGGTTCGACGCTACCGGCAACCCACCGATAGAGATTCCACCAGCCCGACCGATCACAGACAAAGTGCAGGATGCCGTCCGGCGACCACTCTGGTTGAAAGATAGATTCATCAACTCCACCGGCAACTCGCTCTGGGCGACCGAGTGAGCCATCTGATTTTACCTCAGCCACCCACAGTTCAGTTCCATCCCAAGGCATATTTGGATGGTTCCAGCTGATCCAGCAGAGCTGATTCCCTTGGGGGTTAAGGCGCGGCGAGGAGTAAAAGTCATTTCCAGAAACCAGCACCTGTGCGGACTCACCATCTTCCAGACCGATGCTGACCAACGTATTCACCGCTTCTGAAGCACCCGTGTGGTCTTCCCGCACGCAGATGATCCGACCCCGCCGCCGGTCAATGATGCCGTCCGCATAGCGCAGGTCAGCCGCTGCTGGTGTCAGCGGTTGCGGTTCGGCATCGGGAGTCTTACGGTATAGGCGCTGGTCAGCGAAATCGGAAAAGTAGACTGTACCATCCGCGACAAAACTGCCGCCACCGTACTCGTGGACACGGGTGCGAGCATTGAAGGGGGATGGCGTGATGTCAGTTGTTTGCCCGTCTGGTGTGCGGCGCACAATCACATTCCGTCCACCTTCCCCTGGTCGCATTTCAACCCAGTAGATATCCTGGCGATCGATGATGACAGGCCCTAGTCCAATCGTTCCAGAGATAATTAGATCCGATGTGATTGGCGATTTCCAACAGCCATATGGTGCTATTTGTGGTTCAGCCATCTTATTTCTCCAGCGGTTGACACTACAATTCTCACACTTTGTCTAGTACCGCTATATAGCATATATAGCAATCCTATTTGACTTTTGAAAAAGTCTATGGCAAATTAATCATAAGAGAAATACAATAATATATTAATTTTTGGTAAAATTAAAAAAACAGGAGATTATTACTAAACTTCAAGAGTTGGCCTAGGAGGTAGAAGCCAGAGAGCTAACGGTGTTTATCAGCCCCCGGATTTCTCTGTGGAAAACCAAAAAATATTTATGCCGAGACTACTTCTAGGAAGGTACAAGGTGTCCGAATTTAAGCATCGCTGTATTTATGACAAGTTTAAATCCTAGTCTTACCCCAAATACAACTAAACTCTAAATCTAGACTACTTCCTTGACCCCTCGCAGCTCTTCTGTAGGAGATTCTTCAAACACAGCTAGGTAGAGAAATCCTGCTAACGCTGCTCCGATGATCGGCGCTAGCCAGAACAGCCAGAGTTGGGCAACCAGTTGGGTACCTGCAAATAAAGCGACTCCAGTGCTGCGGGCGGGATTAACCGAAGTATTCGTCACAGGAATACTGATCAAGTGGATCAAGGTAAGTGCCAAACCGATTGCAACTGGTGCCAGTCCTTGAGGCGCACGACGATCAGTTGCACCCAGAATAATGATCAGGAACATGAAGGTCATCACGACTTCGGTGATTAAGCAAGCTATTAGCGAGTATCCACCTGGAGAATGAGCGCCAAATCCGTTGGTCGCCAGTGGGTTGGAGCCAGAAAGCGTAAATCCGGGTTTGCCACTAGCAATCAGGTAGATGACGCCACCAGCTACAACGGCGCCAAGGACTTGAGCGACGATGTAAGGCAGGAGATCGGAACCTGGAAAGCGCTTGCCTGCCCACAATCCGAATGAAACAGCCGGATTGAGGTGACAACCAGAAATATGACCGATCGCAAAAGCCATCGTCAGCACGGTGAGACCAAACGCCAAGGATACACCGAGGAAACCAAGTCCTAGGGGAAACAGGGTGTTATCACCGATTTTTGCCCCATTTGCAGTGAAGGTTGCGGCTAAGACGGCGCTACCACAACCACCAAGGACAAGCCAGAAGGTACCGATTAACTCAGCTAGACAACGTTTGCTTAGAGACATTTTTAGAAAAATCCTTACTTAATACAGAACTTGAAGCTGAAAGTTTAACTCCGGGAATTACGCACTTCAGCCAGTTGTTGTAATTAGCTTGGCACTGAGACTACGCCGAGAAAATAAGGAACTAATCAAGGATATAGAAACATTGTCAACTTATTATGTCA
The DNA here is from genome assembly GCA_964250845.1 of uncultured bacterium. Lineage (GTDB taxonomy): Bacteria > Cyanobacteriota > Cyanobacteriia > Cyanobacteriales > Chroococcidiopsidaceae > CAXUIG01. The sequence continues at coordinate 15,204 of CAXUIG010000055.1, forward strand.
GCTGCGTGCAATTTACTTGTCAGTTAGGGTTTGTGTAGGGCTCTACGTTGGGGTCTGTATATGGTTCGGGATTAGGATCTGTATAGGGCTCTACGTTGGGGTCTGTATATGGTTCGGGATTAGGATCTGTGTAGGGCTCTACATTCGCGTCTATATATGGTTCGGGATTAGGGTCTGTGTAAGGATCTACATTCGGGTCTGTATATGGTTTGGTGATTTTGGGGTTTGTGTAGGGCTCTAGATTGAAGTCGGGACTTGAGATATCCATATATATGTAGGAGACAGCAGCTCAGTGGGTTCCTTGATAATCCTGTTTCAGTGCTTCGGGATTCACTCGTTCAAGCACCCATGCATAGCGATGAACGTTTTTAATCGGATTTAATACATTACTTATGTTATTGTGGAATTATAAAGCAAATTCTCTACTCTTTTACCACAAAAATCTTCTATTTTGGAGATTTCTAGTGTAGTTTGAGGAATCGGAATGGCTATAACTGAAATCAAACGATTATTAGTGGCAACGGCAGTCGGTTTTTCCCTGAGCTTGCTCGCTGCGGGTGAGGCTTTTGCCTAAACAGCCCTTAGCTTCACCAACAAGGGACTGAACAATCGGAACCAGATCGTCTTCTATGCGGCACTTGCGGATGGCAACCAGGTCATCGTCCGCGCTGACCCAGAACCTGGTGAGGCAGAGTTTGTTCCTGAAGGGGAAGTTGCAGAATAGTAGCCCAGGAAAAGCTGGCATTGTACCTGTCCCGTTACTCTACTATTCCCTACTGCCTACTGTGCCAACAGTTAGGCTTCACGTCCTAGCCGCCCATCAGCCAAGTTAGAAGCAACTGTGTGATTTGGATGAGAAGAATTGTTTGTAGAGTCAGATGATTCATCAGTTGCAAGTCCCTTATTACTAAGAGAAAAGTACCGTTCCGGGTCAACACCATTAAAGGTTGGCGGGAGCCAAACTCGAACTACTAGCAGGAGTGCCATAACCATCAAAAAGGCACAGGCGGATAAGATCTGGCTCCAGTGTGCTTCCAACACTCCCCGGACAATCACTTCTCGCAGCACGGAGACAATAGACACTTCCACCGCTACCCCAATCGAGACTCTTTGCTCCTGTAAGTAAATAATCAGTAGCCGAAACAACTCGACCAAAATCAACAGGAATAGGATATCTGAGGTTACAGCCTTGAAGTTAAGGGGTGGCAACAGCGAGAAGAACATGGCTCGGAGTTGGATCACCATGACGCTGAACAAACCGATACACAAGGAGATTACAATCAAGTCTTGGACGGTTTCAAGACAGCTTACAAGACGACTCCGAGTTAACCAGTTGTAAAAATGACTTGACGAGTTCTGATCAGATTGGTTCACCTAATGCTCCTGCTTTCGAGTTTGTAGAGATACGGATTTAATATTGACTGCCCGATTTGCGGCTATACACTGCAGTCATACCCCCAGGCTGCAGCACTTTGCCATTGTCCACAACCGCATAAACCAGCCAGTGATCGCCACATTCTATCCGGTTGGCGACAGTGCATTCTAGATAGGCGAGAGCCTCATTGAGGATGGAACAGCCATTTTCGGCTGCATGAGTTGCCAAACCAGCAAAACGGTCTTCTGTTGGAGCAAAGGGTTTGAGGAAATGTCGCCGCAGATTCATGCCTTCAAGCAAAATATTCAGGACAAATCGATCTCCGGTATGCGTTAGCGGTTCAATCGCTCGGTCTTTAGCCACCGCCACCGTAAGACCAGGAGGATTAAAGCTAGCCTGGGAAACCCAGGAGGCTAGCATGGCGCTCTCCACCTCTCCACGCTTAGCAGCGACTACACACAGAGAACCAACAATCCGCCCCACTGCTTGTTCCGTGCGATCAATTTGAGAGTCACTAATCGGTTGCCGGGGAGTGCGGATTTTCTTGGCCTTTTTCAATGCCTGAGCCAAATCAGTCCCAGCTTCTTTACATTGTTGGAGGGTCAAATCAGTAGGTTTAAACTTGACCCGAATCGCGTCAAAGCCAAACCGATAGCCTGCGTCTTTTAGCTTGGTTTCAATCTCATCAACCGCTTCCCCGCTCCAACCATATGAGCCAAAGACACCCGCTAACTTGCTTTTGGCAGCGGTGGAAAGCACAATTCCCAAGGCCGTTTGCACTTGGGTAGGCATATGCCCTCCAAGCGTGGGAGAACCGATGATAAACCCATCACATTTTTCGACGGCTGATTGAATTTCAGCTGTCCCAGTGAATTCGCAGTTAATCGATTCCACACCCACACCTGCCTTAGTAATGCCCTTCGCAATTGCCTGTGCCAGAGTGGCTGTATTCCCGTAAGCCGAAGCATAAATGAGTGCCACGGTCATGTCTCGCTCTTGCTGCTGCTGACTCCATTGCTGATAATCGTGAGTGAGTCGGCTCTTGCTGTAGCGGACTATAGGACCATGACCAGGGGCATAGAGCTTAACCGAGAACTGGGCAATTTTGTCAAGTGCTGTTGACACCTGTCGGAACTGGGCAGCATGTAGGCAGTCATAGTAGTGTCGTCGGTCCTCGTCTAAGAGTTTCCAACCGTCATCGAAAACTTGCTCGCTACAGACATGGGTGCCAAATAGCTTATCTGTAAACAGAATGTGAGTTTCAGGATCGTAGGTACAAAGCCCGTCTGGCCAGCGTGGGGTGGGAATAAGGATGAATCGCAGTTGATGACCCTTGCCCAAGTCCAAAGCTTCTTCCCCCCGTGCCACTAAGACTTTTAACTCTCGTTCTGGGAAAACAGTGCGCAGGGCGACGGCACCAGACTTGGAGCAAACAAAGGTGACTTGCGGTGCTAACTCTACCAGTGCTTTGAGCGTTACGACCCGGTTCGGATTGACATGACCTAAGATCACGTAATCCAACTGTTGTAGGTCAACACACTGCTGCAATTCCCTCAAATAAATCTCTGTGAATGATTCCCCAGGCGGATCAAAAATAGCTGTTTTGTCTGCCCGAATCAGATAAGAATTGGCAGTTGTGCCTCGTTGCAGGGAGTATTCCACTTCAAACTTGAGTCGGTCCCAGGTGCGCGATCGCAGCACGGTGGTATCAGCACTGATCGAAGCGACCTGAACATCGCGGGGTTTGACTTCTGTCATAGGTAAGGTGGGGAGTTATATATTTTAGTAGTAATTACCGACTTTGCGGTGGTGAACTGCACTCAGGGCATCGGGTTTGGAGACGCGACCCACTTTGACAGTGCTGTAGATCAGCCAATGGTCGCCAGATTCAATGCGGCTAGTCACTTCGCACTCCATATAGGCAAGGGCGTCTGCCAGGATTGGACAACCGTTGTTCGCCGCGTAAGTCCTGACTCCCTGAAACCGATCAGCACCGGGAGGGAAGCGCTGGAGGAAGTGCTTCATCAGTCCCTGGTAATTGCCTTCTTCCAGGACGTTGAGAACGAAGCGATCGCCTACATGCAGCAGGGACTCAATCGCTCGGTCTTTAGCCACAGCCACTGACACGCCCAACGGTTTGAAGCTGGCTTGCGCTACCCAAGAAGCCACCATAGCGCTGCTGAGATTACCCTGTTGAGTGGTGAGAATATACAGTCCACTGCTGAGTCGTCCCAAAGCTTTTTCCAACTCGTTATCCAAAGCTTTGATTTGTTTAATGCTGCGAGAGCGGGATAACCACTGACCTAAGTCGGTTCCAGCTTCTTCACACAACTTGTATACAGCTTCTTTTGGTATCTCTTTAATCAAGATTGGTGGGAAGGCAGGGTGCAAACCTAAGTCTCGGAATTTAGCAAGTAGGGGATAAACTGATTCACTCTCCCCACCCCCAGACTCAAACACACCAAAAGACTGCTTGGTGGCAACAGCTAGGATGGTATTGAGCGCTGTCTGGGCAGTCGCGGCATCCGGTCCTGTAATTGGTGGGGTGCCAATGACCAATCCAGCAGCTATACTCACCAGATCTTTTACTTCTTGGGGATCAGCCGACTTCAAATCCATCATTTCTACGGCAATACCCGTTTTAGTAATGCCGTGGGCGATCGCCTGCGAGAGAGGGTCACTAAACCCATAATCAGAGATGTAAAAGACGGCAACCGTTGTTTCTGCTTTAGCCTGCTCCTGACTCCACTGCCGATAGCAGTCTACCAGTTCTGTAACGTTGTGGTGTAGCAAAGGACCATGACCCGTGGCAATGGTGGTAATTGTCGGCAACTCACTCATCCGCTTCAGGGCAGATAGCACCGAGCGGGCATTTGGTCCCATCAGGCAGTCGTAATAATACCGGAAATCTGCTTCAATCAGGGCTAGATCTTCATCAAAGGTATGGTCATCACAGTAGTGCATCCCAAATGCATCACAGGTATATAAAATCTGTGTTTTAGCATCATAGGTAAATATTGTGTCTGGCCAGTGCAGATTTGGGGCAATGACAAATTCTAGGACATGCCCGTTCCCCAAATCCAGGCGAGCGCCATTTTTCACAATCTGTTTTTCAAACGGTTGATGAACCCAATTTTCGAGAAACTGGATGGCAACTTTTGAACCGACAACGGTAATATTAGGAGCTAGTGCCAGTAAATCTTTAACCAATCCACTGTGGTCAGGTTCAGTATGGCTGATGAGCAAGTAATCCAATTGAGCCGGGTCAATTAGTCCCATGAGAACGTCTAAGTACAGTTGGCGAAACTTCTCATGGGAAGTATCGATTAAGGCGGTTTGTGTACCTTGAATCAAAAACGAGTTGTAGGTCGTGCCATTTTGGAGTCCAAATTCAATGTCAAAGCGATCGCGGTCCCAATCTAGAGAGCGGATAGCTGTTGTTTCAGCTCCAATCTCGATAGATTGCATCGTTAGCCTGTGTTTACCTACTGCAGTAAGTGCTACCATCTCGAGTCTCCTTGTCACTTATTTACACGTGTGTTTATATCTACCAACAATTACCCCATCAGGAGTACTGTATCAATCACATGGATGACACCATTATCAGCCTCAATGTCTGGTGATATCACAGTTGAATTCTTGACTTCAAAACCATCAGAGGTATCGATTTTTATATCTGAACCCTCAACTGAGGTCAGTGAATTGCACTGTTCAAGATCTGCCGACATTAACTTGCCAGGAACGACATGGTACGTCAATATTCTCGTTAGCTGGGGAATATTCTGCACCAAGGTTTGTATAGTGCCTGGTGGCAACTTGGCAAAGGCATCGTCGGTTGGGGCAAAGACAGTAAAGGGGCCTGGACTTTTGAGCGTATCCACAAGACCTGCAACCTGGACAGCTGTCACTAGGGTCTGGAAAGAACCCGCACCAACTGCAATATCAACAATGTCCGCCATATGTTTCACCTCAATACTGAGATCGGTTCTGTTCAAAGGCAAGCAGCCAAACTTATCTGTAGTCCTGTGACTGAATATTGCGCAGGCGAGCTTCAGGGCGCTTAAATCGGTCTATCTGGGCTTCAAAGAAAGCCCGGTTTGCCTGGAGATGCTTTGGGTTAGGGTCATCTAACGGATAGAGTAGTGCTGTCCGCAACGCTTGAATTACAGCAGAAGTGACAACGTACATCGAGCGTTGGAAGCTGACTCCTAGTTGGATCAGCATGTCATCTTCGCCCCGGCAATGCTGGTGGTAGTAATCCACAAGATATGGTGGCAGGAAGTGGAGCATATCTTGCATCAGTAGTGTCGGTGGAATGCCCGCCGTACCTACTGGGAACACGTCAGCATAGAGAATCCCGTAGTGGAAATCCTTCTGGTCATCAGGAACTTGTTTCGCCTGTGCATTATAGGATTTCGTCCCTCGGAACGGAGCTGTGCGATAGAAAACGGCTTCCACATAAGGTAGAGCTGCTTCGTATAGCCACATGAAACCCTTTGATTTTGGGATGATTTCGTAGACTTCGCCTCGGATATGGAGGTGATGGTAAATAGGACGACCCGCTATTGCAAAGATGCCATTGACGAGAAAGTTCATTGCTTCGGGGACGGTTTTGATATCCCCTTCGTCATAGCGATCGCTCATTTCAAAGAAAACCGGAGCCATCACCTCCCAGAACAACCCTAGATTACTGTAGTAAGACAGTTGCCGCACCTGTTCAATAAACATCTCTGGGAACAACTTGTAGAGTCCCAGCATGACTGGGTTGCCTTGGAAGTAAGCCTTAATCGCCTTATCTGCCGCTGCAATATATTCAGGAGTGTCCAGATAGGGGTCAAATTTTCCGCCCATACCTCTGTGCCAAAGCATGGCTTGCATGCAGGCTTCCGCAAACTCCATATTGACTCGGTCATGCCACAAGTGATGTAGTAATTTGGGCATTTTGAAGGTTTCACCCTTCTCCATAAACGCTAAAAGTTCAGGATGGGCAGTCGCTCTCCCACGCCAGATCCGCAAATCGGCATCGTCTCCTGCGTAATGGTTATGCAGGTCTAAATACTCTTGAGGCAAAAAGTATTTAAAGAAGGGAAACGGGTTTAAAAAGACTTGCTCAGCGATGTAGAGAAGGTCACGCCAGTAAAAATCCATCGGTACAGCATATGCTTTATAAAGACCGATGATTTGCATCAAATTTTCTGGGGTATCTGGCAGCATTGCCCCACCTGCTTCCAGGCGATGAATGACTTCAGCAAATTCATGTTTTGAAGGGGGTAACTTAATTGCCTTATTAATTGGAGCTTGTACCATTTTATTTGCCTCTGATTAAATGCTTTTTGAATAGAAAAAAAGCAAGTCCGACTTTATACTTTTGCCTTTTTACCTTTCAATAGCTGATGGTTCGATTGTGGCTATTTGCTGTTCGCTATTGACTTGCACGGTGGCAACCATTGCCGCAACCGTAGTTTCACTCCAACGCACCAGCCAAGTGGGTTGTATTCCTAAAAAGAAGATGACGACAGTCAAGATTAAAGCTGGGACTTTCTCTGGCAACTTAACTGTGGGATAGTACGCTGTGCTGTTGTCTAGTTTGCCAAAACAAGTGCGATTGAGCAGAATTACGAAGTAAACTGCCGTTAAGCCAGTACAAACCACACAAATAAGTGTCGGCAATGGAAAAACAGAGTACGAGCCTTGAAGCACCAAAATTTCAGCGACAAAACCTGCCATACCGGGGATACCAGCACTAGCCATTCCTCCTAAAACTAGGAGGGCACTTATCAGCGGCAAACCTCGAATGGGACTCATCAAACCATTTAGAATATCCAAGTCACGGGTGCCAACTTTGGTTTCAATAACGCCCACCAGATGAAATAAGATTGCCAGGATCAGACCGTGAGCCACCATTTGGGAGACTGCCCCAATCAGGCTTAGCTCCGTAGCGGCGGCAGCTCCCAACAGCACATAGCCCATGTGTCCTATCGAGCTATAGGCAACCATGCGTTTGATATCTTTTTGTGCGATCGCTGTCAGTGCCCCGTAAACAGCACTAATTGCTCCTAAAATTGCCAAGCCTGGAGCCACAAGCGCCCAGGTTTCGGGAAACAGCCCTAAACCGAATCGCACCAAGCCATAAGTTCCTAACTTTGCCAGTATTCCACCTAAGAGAATTGCTACGGGTGGAGAAGCCTCAACATAGGCATCAGGTAACCAGGCATGCAAAGGAACTAAAGGGATTTTGATGCCGAAACCCACCAGCAACATTGTTAGCAGAATCAGCTGTGTTGTTAAGGGTAATCCGGCGGTGATTATTGACTTGTAATCAAATGTGGAAGAACCACTGAGCCAAGTTAAGCCCAAGAATGCTGCTAGGATTATAATCCCAGAAACAGCGGTATATATGAGGAATTTCATGGCTGCATAGCCACGCTTAGACGTTCCACCCCAAATGGCAATCAACAGATAGAAGGGAATCAGTTCTAACTCATAGAACAGGATAAACAGCAGCAAGTTTTGAGCCAGGAATCCGCCAACAACTCCGGCATTCACCAGCAAGATCAAAGCATAGTAAAGCCGGGGACGTGCCACAGATTCATTACTGCTATAGATTGCAATCCACGTCAGTATCCCAGTTAAAGCTAGCAGCGGCAAAGATAGACCATCAACACCAAGACAATAGTTCAAACCCAGGGCGTCAATCCAGGGGACAAGCTCAGAAAACTGCATCCCCGCATTACTGATGTCAAACTGACTTAGGAGCACGAGTGTCCATACCACAAGGATGCTAGCAACTGCCAGAGCTAGGAAACGCACTCGACTAGCAGATATTAGACCTGGCCATAACCCGACAAGAGCGGCACCTAAAACAGGCACCCAGATTAATGCACTCAGCATAGAGATTTATTAGCGACGTTTGCAGTTTGGTGTGAATTCAGGAGCGAGGAGTCAAGAAAAATCGTGACTTTGACGTGTCGATTCAGGGAGAAATACTGAGCGAAAGATGAGACAAAACTGGCCAGCCTAACGTCATTCCCAAAATACCTATACCGCATAGGACAGTGAAGAGATAAAATTGAGATTGTCCGGAGGTACTGTACTTTAAGCTCTCTCCAGCGAACACGGAAGCCAAGCCTACCAGGTTAAGCAGACCATCCACCAAGTAGCGGTCAACGAGTGCAACAATCTTGGAAACTAGACCAACCCCAAAAACAATAGTTAGGCGATAAAGTTTAGATGTGTAAAGGTCATAGGCAAAAAAGTTTTGCAGGGGCTTCCAGAGAATTTGGACGGGTTTAGACACCATCCCACCTAGATAGATAATACTTGCGATGCTGCAACCAAAAATGGTGGACAAAATTAGCAGCAGACCAACATCTTTGTTCACTGTAGTCCAGTCTGGTAGAAGTGACAAGCTCTGCAACACCAGAGGAACATGGAGGGTGAAACCCAACAAGACCATCATTGGCAAAACCATCGGCCAGTGAACCTCAGGCGATCGCACAGTCATCTGTTTGGGTTGATTACCAAAAATTAAACAGAACACTCTGGTTAAACTGAAAGCTGTCAAAGCATTGACTACTAGCAAGACTCCGACTAGCCAGGGTCGATTGTCCCACAAACCATCAGCCAATTTCAGCAACGCCCAAAAGCTACCCAGGGGTGGAAAAGCCAGTAACCCAGCCGCACCAACCAAAAACGCTAACCCTGATATTGGGCGGCGAGACCATAGACCCCCCATTTGGGTTAAGTCTTGAGTGACATTGTTCCAAACTATTGCACCGATGCTCATGACGAGAAGGCTCATTGCCACAGCATGAGTTAATACCAGTAACAGAGCAGCATCGCTATGCCCTGTTCCTACTGCAATAAACACCAAGCCCATATAGGCGCTGACGGAATAGGATAAGGCGCGCTTGACGTCAATCTGGGCGATCGCAATTAAACTCGCACCCACTGCTGTCACAGACCCGACATACACTACAGTCGCCATAACTACAGGCGAAAGCGCTAAAACGGGTTCCAGCTTAACCAGTACCCAAGCTCCAGTTGCAACCACCACTGAGTTCCGCAAGATTGTGCTGGGGATTGGACCTTCCATTGCCTCATCCAGCCATAGATGCAAAGGAAACTGGGCGCACTTGCCCATTGGTCCAGCGATCAAAGCCAAACCCACTAAAGCCATAACCCTAGGGTCTACGTTAGCAGTAGTTGCCCACTGCGCTAGCTCAGTAAAGTTCCAAGTTCCTGCGATTGGGTACAGGGCGAGTACCCCCATCAGCAGCAGTAAGTCTCCCACTCGCTTGGTTAAGAAAGCATCTCTGGCACCCGTCACCACTAACGCCTGACTGAACCACAGCCCCACCAGTAGATAAGTCCCTAGTGTAAGGATTTCTAGAATGATATAGCTGAAGAACAACGAGTTGCAGAGAACCAAGGCACACATACCAGCTTCAAACAGTGCCAATAAGGCATAAAAGCGTGCCCAGCCCCAGTCCATCTCCATATACCCAATCGCATAGGTCTGTGCCAGCAGATTGATCCCTGTGACTAGAACTGTCGCAGCGATGGTAACTGAAGAGATTTCCACCGGGAAAGAAAGATCTAGATTGGCTACCGAAAGCCAAGGAAGCAGCAATTGTTGTGGAGGCTGGTCCCAGATGGCGAAGAGAGTAACTAAGCCGTGGAGGAAAGCCAACAAGGTCATTAACAAATTTACATAAGCAGACGGTCTTGGTCCCGTGCGACGAATAATTCCAGGGACCCAAGCGATGCTCAAAATTGCACCAATCAGGGCATAGCAGGGAACTAACCAAATAGTTTGGAGTAGGAAATGAACCATCAGTTTTTATTTTTCTTGCCTCTTGACCTGATGGTAGTCCAAAATAACTATAGTAAAAAAACTTATTTCTAATGCTTGCTATAGAATTCTTCTATAGTTGTTGATCTTCCAAGGAGCATAGAAATTGAAGCACTTCACGCTTCATCAGCTGCAAGTCTTCGAAGCGATCGCCCGCTCCGGTAGCTTTACCCGTGCAGCAGAGGAGCTATGTCTGACCCAACCTACTGTTTCCCAACAGATGAAGCAACTCACGTCATCTGTTGGTATGCCGTTGTTCGAGCATATACGTAAGCGTCTGTATCTAACGGACGCTGGTCAGGAAGTGCTAACAGTGTGCCGAGATATTTCCGAGCGGTTGTCCCAGTTGGAAATGACCCTGGCAGAGCTTAAAGGTCTAAAGCAGGGAAATCTGCGACTGGCGGTAACAACTACTGCCAAATATTTTGTGCCGCGCTTGTTAGGACCATTTCGTCAACGTTATCCAGGAATCAAGATCTCCCTCAAAGTCACTAACCGCCAGCGCTTACTGGAGCGCCTGAGTGAAAATCTTGATGACCTCTATGTTCTGGGACAACCGCCAGAAAATCTTGATATCACCCTACGTCTGTTTCTAGAGAATCCCTTGGTTGTAGTAGCACCACACAACCACCCGCTAGCACAAGAGAAAAACATCCCCCTACAGCGCCTGGCCGAAGAGCCGTTTATTATGCGTGAACCTGGCTCTGGAACTAGGATGGCAGTGGAGCGTTTCTTTGCTGAGAACAGGGCAGCGATCAACGTTGAAATGGAAATTGGCAGTAATGAGGCCATTAAGCAGGTGATTGCAGGCGGCTTAGGGGTGTCGATCTTGTCGCGCTATGCTTTGGCCTTAGAAGGGACAAAAGGTCCACTCACTATTCTGGATGTAGAGGGATTTCCGCTGCAACTGCATTGGTACATCCTTTACCCCTCCGGCAAACAGCTGTCGGTTGTCGCTCAGACTTTCCTGGAATATCTACTTAATGATGGCAAGCGCCTTGCAGCTCAGTTAGATTTAGCAGTAGGGTTAGCGTAACGGCCAATATAGCTACTCCGTAACGCAGCAATGAGGAGTACTTCGCCTTCAGCATGTTCTATCGGTCCTGCGCTAGGAGAAGTGTGGGGAAATCTCAGTTTCGATTATCCTTGTTCACAGCTATTAGACTCTTTAGCTTGTGGAGAATCTAAGTTAACAACACTGATGGAATTGGTTGTAGACAACAGCAATCTATCTACAGTACTTTTGATAAATCCAGCCAGAGGCACAGCAATTAGTAAACCCAACAGCCCTCCCAATTTAGTTCCTACTACCAAAGAAACTAAAACCCACACTGGACTAAGACCTGTAAAACTGCCCAAAATCCGGGGAGCAATCACTTGGTCGATGACTTGGTCAACTAAGATAGCTACAACTATGGTTTTCACTCCTAGCAAAAAGTCTTGGGAAGCCACCAGCAAACTCACTAAGATAAAACCCAAGACATCACCAAAAGGAATCAAGGACATAAACCCAATTCCTACCCCAAAGAGTAAACCAAAGGGCACTTTGAGGAATAAAAATATCAGAGTCATTGAACTTCCTACCAGAGTAGCCAAAGCTAATTGACCAATAAAATAGTTTTTAAAATTTTGCTGTAAGTCCTGCTGTACCTGAGAGCCAAAGCTAGATGGCAAACTCTGAAAAATTCCATCCCAGAGGCGCTCTCCATCCCATAGCAGATAAAAAGTCAGAACTACTGTCAAAAGTACGTCTGATACGTTATCAAAAGTAGACAAAACAACGCTGAATATTTGCTTGCTAAAAGACTGAATTTCACTGGGCATTCGCTCTAGTATTTGAGTGATTAACTGACTCAAATTAACTGGTAAATTTTGTTTTACAGACCAATTATTCAGGATTTCGAGTCGTTGGCTGGCAGAAGCAAGCCAATGGGGCAAGAGCTTAGCAATCTCACTAAATTCTGCTAAGACAATTGGAACGAAGGTAAGTCCAAAAGTAACAAGAATTAACAATGCCAGCAGGAAAACCAGGGTAACTGCAAGTTTACGTCCGACGCCGCGTCGCTGGAAAAATTGAACAGGGTAGTTCAAAATGAACGCCAGCAAAGTTGTGAGAATAAAAATAGTAATCAGGGGCTGAAAATACTGCAAAACTTGGAGTGCTAGCCAGCTGTTAAGAGCGACTAGGGGGAATGGCAGTCCTAGAGACAACCACCGTTGCCATCTATTGGGTGAGTTTAGCATCTGTGTAGTACCATATAACAGGTGTACAATAGCGGTGGCAGCTTAGCGTAACTTGTTATACCATGCTTTCGCACCTACTCAAAGGCTCAGATGTAAATTTGAGGGAATAGTCGAAGCTCTTCGCTACCGAGCGCAATGTAGAGTACCCCCACAAAACACCCAAGCCTGGGTATTGGGGCTTTTAAAGATCAGTATGTCTCCCTGGCCGTTCCACACAAGTGCCATGACACTGATATTTTCATTCAGCAACATTAATAGAAGATGGCATCTGCAACCGATTTCAAGGACTATTACGCAACTTTAGGGGTAAGCAAGACAGCAACTCCAGAGGAAATTAAGCGTGCTTACCGGAAACTCGCACGCAAGTATCACCCCGATCTTAATCCAGGAGATAAAGAAGCGGAGGCACGATTTAAAGAAATTAATGAGGCCAATGAGGTTCTCTCGGAGCCAGAGAAACGCCAAAAATACGATGAATTCGGTCAGTACTGGAAACAGGGTGGTGTTGGCGGGGCAGCACCCGGTGCAGGTGCAGGAGTTGATGTAGGCGGGTTTGATGCTGACCAGTACGCCAACTTCGATGAGTTCATTAATGAACTGCTTGGTCGCTTTGGTGGCGGCGGAGGTCAAACTGGGCGCAGAAATTATACGTATCGCACGTCTACAGGTGAGCCGAGTGGATTTGGCGATTTTGATCAGGGTGTTTACACGCAATCTCCTGCCCCGGATACAGAAGCAGCGATCGCACTGAGCTTCACAGAAGCATTCCACGGAGTGCAGAAGCGACTGCAACTAGACTCGGAAACGATTAATGTCCGAATTCCTCCAGGGGCTAAATCTGGAAGCCGTATTCGCATCAAGGGTAAAGGCAGTCCCAGTCCTTTCTCTGGGCAACGCGGAAATTTATACTTAACAATCGAGCTTCTGCCCCATCCCTTCTTCCGGTTTGATGGCGATGACATTGTTTGTGAAATCCCGATTAGACCCGATGAAGCAGTGTTAGGGGCTCAGATTAAAGTCCCAACGCCTGACGGCAGTGTCACCGTCACGATTCCTGCAGGGGTGCGTTCTGGACAATCTTTGCGGTTACGGGGCAAAGGATGGACACAACCACAGGGTGGAAGGAGTGACCAGATTGTTAAGCTCCAGATTGTATCTCCCAAGGAACTCAGCGAAATTGAACGCGAGTGCTACGAAAAGATCCGCGCCAATAGCAGTTTTGATCCACGTACTGATTTAGAGCGGGTAAAATTATGAACCAGGCCAGTCTTTCACAGGTGGTTGTGTCACACGAGGGCGATCGCCTCTATTCATTTGAGTATACGGCTGTGCTGACAGAGACATCCATTACAGTGGTGGAAAGCTTTGTCGAATTGGGATTGATTGAACCGATGGGCTCAATGCTGCGAGCAAGTGACATCGCTCGCATCAGTCAAATTCAGCGCTTGCGCCAGGATTTAGGGCTGAATTTAGTCGGAGCAGCAATGGTTTTGGATATGGCTCAGGAAATTGCGCAGTTGCGGGCGCAGTTGAAGGCTTACCGATCACCGCAGCCCTAATCGAGGTAACCTGTTGCGTTGCCTTGAAGCGGAGAGGGGGAGAGGGGGAGAGGGGGAGAAAAAATCCTTAAACTCTGATGACTGATGGCAGTCTTATATCTCCCCTTTTGTTACTATACTGAGCAGGTTACTGTCCGCCTGAGAAAGGCCAACTACTTTAGCTAGCTGGAACTGCTGGATCTTGGCTTAAGTCCAGTCTAATGAAGCTCTCGACGGCAAAGTAGGCTAACACAAACCACGGAACTAGATCAAATTGCCACCCGTAAGTAAGAAACTGTAAAATAGCAAGCGCACCCAGCCCAACGGGTATAATGTACCGCAGATCAACAACACCGTTCGTTAGCTGTAAAACTTGTTGGTTAAGGTCAGAGATAGCACTACCGAAGTCTAACGAACCCTCGGACGTGCCAGCGGAGAGCAGATCCTCAGTCCCTGTGAGGTCGCCGAAGATACAGCCTAGATCCCGCATAACGTCCTTCATTTCGTGCTTGTCGCTGCGGTGAGAGTCGTGATGTACAAGAATACTACCAGTCTGGGTATTGAACTGAACATCATGAACGTCAGGACGCGCTTGTAGATCACTAGCAATTCGTTCCATCTCCTGGTAGTTACGACGATGGGGAGGGAGTTTGAAGCGTGTCCGACCCGGAGAGCTACTAACTGGAGTTTAGACTAACGCATGACAAAATGACTCAAAAGTATTGAGTTAA
>CAXUIG010000056.1:0-21880 GCA_964250845.1 uncultured bacterium
GGCTAGCTTTCGCCTGCTTTGTTACCCAAAATTGGCTGTTTTTGAACCATGCCAAGTTTTGTATCAATTCCGAGGTGACGACTAACTCCTCTTGCAGTCTTTCGACCAGCGGGGCATATCTCTTGGTTCTGATCTTTAGGAGGGTAAAGGGTTCCACCTTTCGGAATACAGCTGGATTAAACTTGCTGAAGGTTTTGGCGATTTGCAAATAAGGCGCGACTTCCTTCCCAAACCACCCCAGCACCTCCTTCAGCCATATCCCCCACTCCTTGCGATTCAACCGCTCCTTCAACTTTAAGAGCAGGTTGGAAAAGCGCAAAACTCCCTCCGCGCTCGTCACTGCAATTCCTCTGAGCTGTGCCGCTACTTCCGCCGCTTCTTCCCCGTAGCCGCGTCGGAACTTCTTTAGGGTTTCTGGGGCTAGAGCTTGGGATTGTGCTGGAGGAAGCTCGGCCTCTGCTGGGGCGTAAAGGGTGGCGACCATACTCTGGGCGGGTGCCGTTTCTGTCTTCGGCTGAAACCGTTGAGCTGTGCCAATGCTGGGGAATAGGGCTTGAGGTTGAAGCTGATCTTGAGCTAGCATTTAGGTTCTCCTGCGTATTAAGGAGTGGAGGCGGTGCAGCTCTGAGGCGTCTAATCTGAGGGCTAACCGCCTTTTAATGTGTCTATATTATCTCACTTCCGATATTTAGTCAATACTAATGATAGTTTTAGTGTTATTAGTATAGAAAAGAAAGCTATAATAGACCTAATGTTCTATATTAGGAGGCATGAAACGTGTGAAAAGTAGGCTGGCTATACTAATGGCAGAGCGAGATCCTCGGATGAAGCAACGGGAGTTGGCGGAAAAATCCGGGGTCAGTGCAATGGCGGTTAATCGCCTGTACAACAATGAATTCAAGCGTGTGGACACTGAAACATTGGAAAAGCTCTGTGCGTATCTGGAATGCGACCTGTCGGAGCTACTAGTTTTGAAAGAAGAGCAGCATCCAAGGAAAAACTCAGTGGAAGCGACCGCGCATTCCACCCCATCGGCTCAAACCAAGCCAGGCAACCTCCAAAAAGGCTCTATGGGTATTAGAAATGGTGTGAGCAATGAGCAACAGCAAACTCTGTTAGAAGAGTCGCTTCAATTTGAGCTATGCTCTTGCAAGCAACCGCATTCTAAAGCTATTTTCACAACTTTCTTAAAGACACAGGAAACAGCGTGACTGAGTTTTTTCCTCAGAACCATTAACAATCTTAGGTCTCGCCGGTTCCCGCCTTGAACGCACGCCACTGCCAATTACAGTTTTCGCGGTCTTTTTTATTTGGGTAAAGCTCTCGCTTTGACAACGAGATTCATGCGATAATTGTTAGTGAGGAATCAATTATCGAAGCGCGAACAACAGCAGCATTAGAGCAAGCGGATCTCACTCTACAAGAAATTGCCGCTAATCTTTGTGCTGAGGCGAATCAAGCAATCATGTCAGACAAGTATGCTGATGCTAGCTTACTTCAAAGCCAGGCTGACAGCCTTTATCAGATAGCTGAAAATCTCGGAATTTTGATAGCAGAGGTCGAACAGTGAACGATATTAAGGCTCAAATCAAAGCGTTGTCTGGTCAGGCCGCCCAAATCAGCCAGAAAGCGATAATCGCATTCAGGGAGCGAAATTTATCCCAAGGGAGGGAGTTGATGGCACAGGCCGTACAAGCTTCTACAGATTGCCAACGGCTGATCCAGAAATACAGGGAGCAGGCTGGGGCGAACTGATTTTTAGCCCTAGTTAACCCTCAACTCCGCCCTCCGGGATGGACAGCGTGGGACTCCTAGCGGTTGAGTTCAGAAGGCAATACATGCTTTTATGCTGACCCCATGGATAAATCCTTCGGGACTCTCATCACGGACACCTTGTATGAAGTGGCAAGCCATCTCGGTACAAATATGAAGCTTCTTCACTCGCGTCTAAAGTCGGGGCTTCAGACCGGGTGGCTCTTATGAAGAAAGTCTGCGTCTTTCCCGTTACTCATAAGAGCCCGTTACTCATGTATTGCCTTTCTTCGGTGATCAGGATTAGTGAGGGTGTGAATAAGCGATTCGGGGTAGTGCCTTCATGCTAGAGACCTGAAAATATGTGCTTAAGTAAGCCGTTAAAGGTGGGTTAGGGCTGGGTCGCTGTTGTCTCTTTCCGCAACCAGGTTTATGTCGAGGAGCGCCAGTGGAGCAGGGCTTTTTAGGGATTGGGGTGAAAGCTAGAGTTAAAAAAATGTCCCTTCATTTCGGCAGGCGACTATCGGGGAGTGCCAGAGTTCGCTCTCTTTGCGGGGTTTGGGGAGTGTCGCTCATTGATGTTCCTTTCCTTATTGCAGGCGAGCACTTTTGAGTTATGAGTGTGGCGGTAGGCGATGAGCCATTGGCAAAGCAGGTACTTGGCGTCCGATTGCCAGAGTCAGGTTATACAGTGGTCTACAATCGACCCGACCGAGCTGAATGGCTGCGACGGGTGATTACTGAAGCCGCCTTGCGAGAAGGTTTACAATCCATCGGGATGCCCACTTTCAACTACCTGGATTGTGAGTGCGTCTCCTTGAAAATTTTGAGCGGGGACATAAGCGTAAGCCTTGAAATATCCGTGATCAGCGTAATAATTAGTAATCCTACCGCAAGCCTCGCGAAGTTCGTCAACAGTAATTGGACGATTTGTGTAGGGAGTAAGCAACGTAGACAATTTTTGTGAACTAAATTTTGTGTTTCTGATAATATTAAACCGCTTAACAGTAAAAGTCTCTGTAGCGCTCAAGGGACGTGAGGCATTAGGAGACGGGGCTACTTTCCCTTGAGATGGCAATGGAGCAGGAGACTGAGGTGCTGTCAGTGAAGGAGTCGAGTTTCCCTGGGGCGTGCCAGTTCTATTAACGTTCTGTGCTTGTACTCCTTCCATATTGAACGCGACGATGCCAAGGAGAACAAAAGCCAGTCTCGGATACCTTTTGCTAAAAAACAACTGAGAATTATAACGCATATTTTCATTCCATGTCGTAGACGTTTCATTTAGACATTTTAGCAGCTCATGTTTTGTTTAAATATGACTTCAAGCAAAATATGAGTTGCTAATGTAAAATTTTTGAAACTATAATATATTGTTGCTGGATTCAGTGCTACAGCAAAAAAAACAGGTGGCTTAATAGCCATTTCAGGGAGCCTGAGATGAGCAATTTTGCCGCCCTTATCGAAGATGTACGTGAGATTAAGGCTTGTTTATTGGTAGCACTCACGCCCCTGCTTCCCCTTTGTCAAGTTCTATTAGTTGCTCTACTGAAGCTGCCCCATCCTCCAAATTTCCCCGATGCGTTACCCAAGGGAGCTTTATTAAGTGCCACTCAATCAAATTTTCGATCAGCTCCTGTACTATTGTTTCAATATTGGCTTTTGAAGTTTCCTTATAAAACTCTACTTTGTCTCTAAGGGGTTTTAGGCTACAAAAAAAGAGCACAATTAAAAGTACGGTAGTCACTAACTTTGAATTTATTCTGATGAAATACAAAGGGGCAATCTTCTCGTCCACTTTGCACCTAATCGAATCAGAATCGGCTATTTTAATTGCCGACTTGACGGCAGCCAGAGCTTTAGACCACAGAAAAACGGGTTTTCCTAGTTGCCTCCCTCTTAACCCTCTTAATTCGTATGGGACTTGACGGGCCGCTTTTTCACTTTTAAGCTTAATCATATGTCATTGAATCAAAACACAGCCAAATGAGATAATTTTATTCTAACTAATGAAAAAGCACTATAGCCATATTTCTAGATGCCGACTTTAGTTAAACTATCATGTTGATCCTAAACAGTGATAAACTTTATTTTTGAGTTCTTCATTTGATACTATACTAATTGGTAATAACTCTAGCTGAGACTAGCTACTGGAAAAGGTTTCAAGCGCTACTAGCTGTAGAATTGACGGGAAGATTCTACAAGTCTTGATTTAAAAGTATTCTAGCCTCAGCCAACTAATATGCAAGCATTCAGAAGAAGAACCTGATACTCTAACTAGGTACTAGCGAACTAACTTGCCTAAAGAACCTTGGCCTTAACAAGATGCCTCAAGGCCAATTAATTAGCCTTGAGGTAGGACTAGATGCCAGTTCGAATCTCCCTCCAGTGCCAAAACTTGTTGATGATATGGTAACAAGCTAGTGCGATGTCCTACGCTAACATAAACTATGGATGTTGCTTGGATTTGTTGGTAAAGCCGGGTTTCGTTTTCTAGATCTAACGCACTAGTGGCTTCGTCTAGAATTGCATAAGTTGGATTAGCAAGCAGTAGTCGCGCAAAGGCCAACTTTTGTTGTTCGCCTAAAGATAAAAAATTAATCCAGTCTCTCTTAGCATCTAATCCCCCTACCTTTTCTGGCAATTCTGCCAAATTCACTTGCTCCAATGCTTTGTATAACTGCGAATCTGGAATCTCAGCACTATTTTTCGGGTACAACAATTGTTCACGCAATGAACCCAAAACAATATATGGACGCTGTGAAAGAAACAGCATTTCCTCTGGTTGTGGTCGGGTAATTAAACCAGTGCCACTATTCCACAATCCCGCGATCGCTCGCATCAATGAACTCTTACCGCTGCCACTAGGTCCTGTAATCAGAAGATTTGACCCTGGTTGAACTGTGGCGGAAAGGTCTTTCACTAGGACCTCTTCATAGTTAGGCGTGAACAAAGTGACACGTTCGAGAACTAAACGGGAATCTATAACAGTATCGATGGAAGTTGCTTCAGCTTGGATACTTCTAATGGGGGGGATCAATTCCTCAGCAAAAGTACCTAAACGATTAGTTTCAGCTATAAATGCGCTCAAATCTTGAAATTGAATCACAATTATGGAGAGAGCATTCAGCACCTGACTGAAAGCTAAACTCGCTTGACTGATAACTCCAAATTCTACCTTTCCAGCAAAGTAGAGAGGTGCTATCATTAGTGCCGGTATCAAAAAAATAAAATAGTTGTAGCCAGTAGTAAAAAAGCCTAGATTTCGTTGCCATCCAATTAATAAATTAAAGTTATTGAATGCTTCAATAAATCTTTTCTTTGCCTGAATCGATTCTTGTTCTTCTCCACCCAAAAACGCAATTGCTTCGGCATTGTCGCGGACGTGAACTAGTTTATATCGAAAATCAGCTTCTAGCCTAAGCTGATTAAAGTTCAGCTTAATTAATCTTTTACCAAGTAAGAGCGTGACAACCGTACCACACCCAGCGTAGATAAAACCAATAAATGCAAGAGGTAAAGAAATTGATGCAAGAACCCAGATAAAAGAAATTAGAGACAGTACTGACTCTAAAATATTTACGAAAAAACCAAGCCCAGCGTTTGTAAAAGCATTAATATCTTGCGATATTCTTTCATCTGGGTTATCAATTTTGGAATTTGAATTAATTTTGTAGAAAGCCCGGTTAATAAAATATCGATCTAAGAACCGATACGTTAACCATTTTCTCCAGGAAATACCCAGCCGCTCTTTAATGTATTTAGAAAAAACCACAATAGGCGTTCCCACTATAATAACACCTACGTAGAACACAACAATTTTAAAAAATTTTGATGATTCTTTGCTCGACAACGCCGTCATGAAATCTCTATTGACATAACTAAGAAAAACGTTTAGGCCATTGACTAGTAGTGACAATAATAACAGAAGTGCCAATAGACGTCTGGCTCTCCATTTTTCTTCAGAAAACCAATATGGTTTTGCAATCGTTAAAAATCGAGTCCACAACTGACGGTTAAAAATTCTATTCATAAAACCTCATAAAAAGTGAAAAACAATCGTTTAGCAATTAATACGACTCAGGAGACTAAACTTCGCGTATTACAGGATTTGCTTAATACTTACTTTAAAGTTGAAACAGTGATTTCTTGTGTTCATAATACTTGCATACAAAGCATATTCGTAAGACAGTAGTTTACAAAGTAAACAACATATAATTATCGAGAAATTTATGTCAATCTTTGTGTCACAAGGATAAAAAAGCATTTAGACCCAAAAACACCTGATGTTTCATCCTATTATTTCTTTCATTTGCAACTAACTCAGGATTAAAGCCAGAAATCTCGGTTATCATATACCAATGACATGTTGCAATTTTTCAAGTGTCACACCCCAAATTCCTAATTAGGCAAGGCTTTTAAGCCCAGTTATCACTCCTTTAGGAATAATACAATATTTTTATTTTAATATAAAAATATTTCTGCTTTCTCTACTCTTCAAGAAAAGTGATGGCAAGGCTAAATTTTTCGCTGGTATTGCTTAATCCCGTCTGTGGCCGCTATACAGGGCAAGCACATCTTGTCAATAAGCATAGCTCAGTGTCAATAAGCAAAGATTAATGCTAGCCAACCTGAGCTTATTGACCAAGAAAGGCTTTTATGCAGAGGGTAGAAGGTTTACCTTCTGTCCGATGCACGATCCTTCTGGGGCACCGAGGTGCCCAAGGGTTTCAAGCCCCCTCCAAATCAAAGATTTGGTGGCTCCCAATTGGGAGGGGTTTGAATCCCCTTCCAATTGGTTCCCTTCTGCATAAAAGCCTTCTGCCTTCTGCCTTCTTCAACGAAGAGGCAGGGGAGCTTTCTAGCAGGGAGCAAGGGGGAATAGTTAAACTACTCCCCTGCAAAGGGTACAAGAAGAGAGGATTTATCTATGGAGAAGAAGAAACATTTGT
Organism: uncultured bacterium; assembly: GCA_964250845.1. GTDB lineage: Bacteria > Cyanobacteriota > Cyanobacteriia > Cyanobacteriales > Chroococcidiopsidaceae > CAXUIG01. Next base: position 6,702 of record CAXUIG010000056.1, read on the forward strand.
GTTGAGATACATAGTACGAGACACAAGGCATCCTTATTTCAAGCGTGTGAGCTTTTAAGTATGGGGTTTCCCCCCTGCAAGATCGCCCCCTGCCCCTCTGCCTCTTGGCTGACACTGAGCTAGGCTTGAACTGACGCTGCTTGACAAACAAATTGAGCGATGAATCCTGGCTTTTGGTGAATTCACTTTTCTTGCCTGTTGTCAAGAGAAATTTAGATGCGTTTGCCCCTAGGCCGCTATAGCCTGCACAGAACGATCTCACTTAAAACACCCCCTACATCCACTGCTAATACTCGATATGCTTAGTTTTGCCACTTTACGAAGAGAATGCATGGACAGGCTCATCTTCGTGCTGATGTCCCCAAGGCTTCTCCTTTTTCTATTTGCCCCTTTGCCAGCTTTAGCACAAGTTGTCCCTGATGCAACATTGCCTGTCAACTCCAAAGTTACATCTCAAGGCAACTTTATCACCATCACTGGAGGCTCTAGGGCAGGTACTAATCTTTTTCATAGTTTCCAGCAGTTTTCTGTTCCTTCTGGGGGCACTGCCTACTTCAATAATGATCTAAATGTTAAAAATATTATTGGCCGCATAACAGGTACTTCCGCGTCTAACATTGATGGTCTGCTCCGGGCTAACGGTGCAGCAAACTTGTTTCTGATTAACCCTAACGGGATTTTTTTGGGCCGCAACGCTTCACTCAATATTGGTGGTTCTTTTATAGGAACCACGGCCAGTAGCCTGAAATTTGCTGATGGCACTCAGTTTAGCGCGGCTGCTCCTCAAGATACAGCGCTACTGACTATCAGCGTACCTCTTGGTTTACAATTCGGGCCGAGACCTGGAGAGATCCGTAGCCAGGGCCCAGGCGCTGTTCGCGATCCTGAAACCGCCCTTTTGCTGAACCGAAAAGCGGGTTTGCGGGTGCAGCCGAATCAAACCTTAGCTTTAGTAGGCGGCAATCTGTCATTAGAAGGAAGCGTTATAACAACAGACGGGGGGCGGATTGAGTTGGGCAGTGTTACTGGCTCCAGTTTTGTAAACCTGACCCCGATAGGCAAAGGCTGGTCTCTAGGTTACGAAGGCGTCCAGAACTTTCAGGACATTAAACTGTCCCACGAGGCCGCAGTTGATGCAAGTGGGAGGGGCGGAGGTGATATCCAGGTGCAGGGCGGTCATGTGATGATTACTGATGGTTCTCAAGTCGAGGCTAGTACCGTAGGGTCGCAAGCAGGTGGGACATTGGCAGTCACGGGTTCGCAAACGATAGAAATAAATGGAATTTCGCCAAATGGTTTTTCCAGTGGCATATTTAGCGATGTCTATTCAACGGCCACTGGAGCCGGAGACACTTTGAAAGTGAAAGCAGGCCAATTAAATATTAATGATAGTGGAGTAATAGAAACTAGTACTCTGGGTCGGGGACAGGGCGGGGATTTAATCGTGAATGTCCCTGGCAGTATAGAAGTAGGCTTAAACTCGTATTCTAACACTTACACCGGCTTGACTGCTTTTACCGCAGGAGCTGGTAATGCTGGAAAATTAACAATTGTTGCCGGAGATTTGATACTTACTAATGGGGGACAAGTAAATACTGGCGCCTTGAATCAAGGGCGGGGCGGTGATTTATTTATACAAGCGTTGAATTCAGTGAAGCTGATTGGATCGCCGCAGAAAAATATTACGGGCTTGTTTTCCGAAGCGGAGCGAGGCTCTACAGGAGGTGGTGGAAATATTACAGTTAAAACAGGGAATTTAGTAGTTACCAATGGGGCGGCGGTAGGAGCTTCCAGTGCTGGCCTAGGACAATCCGGGAATATAACGCTCACCACAGGTGATTTACTAGCTATTGATGGCGGACAATTACAAGCTGCTACTGGGGGTCCGGGACAGGGGGGAAATTTAACTGTTGATGCCTTTGGGTTAGTGGATTTGAGGGGAACTACATCATCTGGTTTTCCCAGCGGTTTATTCACCACAACTCAAGGCTCTGGCAATGCTGGGAATTTGAAGATTTCGGCAGCAAACTTTAAAGCCAGTGGTGGAGCAGTGGCATCTGCCTCGACCTCTGGTCGAGGCAATGCTGGAAATATTTTTCTTGCAGCAACAGATTCTATTGCTCTGTCTGGATTCGGCCCAACTGGTTTGTCAAGTGGGCTCTTCGCAAGGAGTACTGGACTGGGGCAAGCAGGCAGCATCAATAGTGACAGCGCTATTTTTAGTGTGGCAAATGCCGCCGTTGTAAGTTCTGTCACCAGCAACCTGGGCCATGGTGGCAGCATCACAATAAAGGCAAATACTTTAAAAGCCGAAAATGGAGGGCAAGTTCTTGCCAGCACTTCTGCCGGGGGCAATGCGGGAGATATCAGACTAAATGTCCTAAATAGTATTGCTATTGTTGGCAGTGATGCTAACTATGCTGATAGACTGTCCCTGCTTGGTGCAGATCGCATAAGTACTCAAGGTGCTGCCAGCGGTATATTTGCCAACACAGCTTCGGTTTCTACAGGAAAGGGTGGCAGCATCTTTATCGACCCAACCAATTTTACTCTTGCCGATGGCGCTAGCGTAGCTGTAAACAGCCTTGGAAAAGGGGACGCAGGAGAATTAGATGTTAAAGCAGGCACCGTCACCCTTAACGGCGGGTCATCTCTTCTGGCAACAACGGCAAATTCTGAAGGTGGCAACCTCAACCTCCAAGCCAACAACTTATTTCTGTTGCGAGGTGGCAGTCAGATATCTGCGACCGCTGGCACTGCCAAAGCTGGAGGGGATGGCGGCAATATCACTATCAAAACCCCATTCATTGTCGCCGTCCCTTCTGAAAATAGCGACATCAGCGCCAACGCTTACACGGGCAAAGGGGGGAATATCAATATTACTGCCCAAGGCATCTTTGGTATTCAGCCCCGAAACCAGGACACCCCGCTGAGTGACATTACTGCCAGCTCTCAGTTTGGCATAAACGGTACAGTGCAAATCAACATTTTGAACCCCACCACCGTCCAAGAAGTGCAGGTGTTGCCAACATCGACCGTCGATCCTACCAAGCTTATCGCCCCAGCCTGCGCCGCGAATGTAGGACCGCACGCCAACAGTTTCATCATCACTGGCAGCGGAGGATTGCCGCCCAATCCCAGCGCCCCTCAACATCCTGACAGAGCTTGGGCAGATCTAGGCTCAAATCCTCCCTCCACCAAAGTTAGTTCAGCTCAATTCTCAAACAAATCTACTCCTGCCATCGTACCTTCAACAGAAATCGAGTATTACGGTGGCCCTCTGGTCGAAGCACAAGCAATGGTACGTGGCAAGGATGGGGATGTTATTCTCACGGCTGATGCACCAACCCTAACACCCGATATTCCGTGGCTGAAGCCTCCTAGCTGCCAACCGCATTAGAACAAGCGCTGCCATCCCTGAGCCCAGCGATGGCAGCGACACATGGGGCGATCGCTCCTCAGACAAGGATGCTCGCGTCCATGTTGCCTCATGTGAATCAAAAATTGGCATTCCCTTTGCTCTGCAGCATTTTCATCGCTGCCTGAATGCTAACCCGCTTCCTGGATATAATATCTGGCAGCGCCAATATCTTCAAAAACATCGACTTTCTAGGCATTGCGTTTCTTCTAGACTATCGCGCAAGCGATCGCGAAACGATTTGGGATGACATCAAAATTTGAGAAGAATTGATCAGTCCCAATTATTTTCCCCTGGGGATTCTGGGATTTATTACGCCCGATGTCTCTTCAACCCTTTTGAAAAACTAATACCTATTTTTGTAATATCAATCTTTTTTTAACCAAATAGATATTGTGAGCATCACTCGATCTTTAGCTAGTATTGATTTTCACAAAAACGGCTAGACAGGGTTTGTCGCTGTAATAAAGTAAGGAAAATAAACGCTAAGATATTTCTTGTTCTTAGTTTATCACTTGCTACTTTTACTGACTACTTTTACTGACATTACTCTGACTTGACAAGGACGCAGGAATAGCTTAATTTCTTCCCATGCAGGAAAATTAAGTTAATTAGGAAATAACCAAAACATCGGCTCAGAATCGATTAAAGTTTGAGTGTTCTCTGAAAAACTTAGATTTTTTTGTAATTAGATCTAGCTTGCTTTTGTTCTATAATTGACGACTTAAAAAAGTCATGCTCTCGAAATACGACCTAAGCGTGGGCCAAAGCTGCAGAAGAATTAGTCTAGCGCTGATCGTTATATGCCTGCAACCAGAATTAGGGCGATCGCAAACCATCAACACAATTGTTGTCCCCAATTTAACTCAATCTCTCCCCCGACTAGAAACTCCTCCAGCAAATATAATCCCGCCGCCTCGTCCCGAAACGAACCCGCTGCCAGCACCTCAAGCTCCGACCCCACAGCCGCCTTCAAACAACCTGCTTCAACCACTTCCGCCATCCTCACCCGCGCAGCAGATACCTTCGGGGAGAGTTCAAAGTATCATCGTTAGGCGATTTCGATTTATCGGCAATACAACCTTCAGCACCAGGACACTGGCAAAGGTGCTTACTCACTTTATCGACCGACCTATCAGTGTTGCTGATCTCTATCAGGCCCGTAGTCTGATTACAAAGTTTTACTTTGACCATGGATACGTTACCTCTGGGGCCCTGCTGCTGCCTAACCAAAGCATTCGTGCGGGTGTTGTTACTATCCAAGTCGTCGAAGGCCGATTGGAGCGAATCAATGTTACTGGCACCAAGCGACTTGACTCCAACTACATCAGATCACGCCTGCGTTTAGCCACACCCAAGGTTCTAAATCAAAACCGCTTGCTCGAAGCTTTGCAACTGCTGCAACTCAATCCTTTGATTAAAAGTATCTCTGCCCAACTAGCAGCGGGGTCCCATCCAGGGATGAATGTGCTAGAAGTCCAGGTGACGGAAGCGAAGACTTTCAGTACTGATCTGACTCTTGATAATAACCATCCCCCCAGTGTTGGCACCTTTGAACGCGGATTGCAGCTAAACCAAGCTAATCTACTGGGTTTTGGCGATGGGTTTAGTGCAGGCTATAGCAACACAGATGGCAGCAACAATGTGAATGCTGGCTATACGCTGCCCTTAAATCCGCGCAACGGCACTCTGAGCTTGGCCTATGGTGGGACATGGAGCCATGTGGTTGAGCCACCTTTCAACAGGCTACGTATCCATGCTAACTACCGCTTTTTTGACATAACGCTGCGCCAGCCACTGGTTGAAACTCCTGCCCAAGAACTGGCTCTGGGACTGACTGCTTCTCGTCGCGAAAGTGACACTTCTCTGCTGGGTAGTCACATCCTCGGAAGGGAGATTTCCCCAGGTGCTGATCAACAAGGACGCACTCGGGTTTCCGCCCTAAGATTCTCTCAGGAATGGACCAGTCGGAACAGCAGAGAAGTCTTGGCTTTGCGATCGCAGCTCAGCCTTGGCACCGGAGCCCTCGACGCTACCATTCACAAAGCTGCCCCCGATGGGCGCTTCTTTTCCTGGCAGGGACAAGGGCAGTGGGTGCGTTCTCTGGCACCTGATACTTTGTTTCTCGTTCGAGGCGCTGTCCAGGTAGCATCCAGGCCGCTCGTTTCTCTAGAGCAATTTGAACTTGGCGGCCCAGACAGTGTTCGCGGTTATCGCCAGGGGCAGATATACAGCGACAGCGGCACCTTTGCTTCCGCAGAGTTTCGAGTTCCGGTTCTAAGACTATCGAGAACAAACATTGTTCAGTTTACATCGTTTGCCGATCTTGGGTATGTGTGGAATGCTTCAAGCCGAACAAGGTTAGGGCCAAACAATACATTAGCTTCTGTTGGCATCGGGCTGCGATGGCAAATAGGTAACAATTTTTCGGCTCGCTTTGATTATGGTATTCCTTTGGTCAATGTCTCTTCTAGAAACAGAACATTGCAGGAGCAGGGAATTTCTTTCTCGGTACAATATAATCCTTAAAAGGGAATGTTTTTTAGATATTGTCTAGAAAAAACATGACAAAAAAGAAAAATTTACTTTCCATTTCAATGCTTCGTCTTTTCAGGCGATTTCAATTCCAAAACTACGTACTTTATGCGGGACTATTTTTAGTTAGCATATCAACAGTATTTATTTTCAATCCAACTGTATTTGGTGCTACAGCACCCGCGTCTGCGGTCATGACCCACGTCCAAACTACAGATAATGACGCTCCACAACTACTTCAGAAAGGTAAAACACTGTATAAAGCTGGGCAGTATTCCCAAGCGTTAACAGTTTGGCAAGAAGCGGCCCAGTTATTCAAAACTCAAAATGATGTCTTGAGTCAAGCAATAGTTTTAAACGATATATCATTAGCTTACCAGCAACTCGGACAATTATCCCCAGCCCAAGCAGCGATCGCATCCAGCCTGAACCTGTTACAAACACGACTACAGGGGGGTCACTCTAAAGAGAGATTGAGAATACTTGCCCAAGCGCTCAACACCCAAGGCAGTCTACAACTGGAGATGGGACAATCTGAACAAGCCCTCACGACATGGCAACAAGCTACTGTTACTTATACTCGCGCTGGTTTTTTAGATGGCATTATTGGCAGCTTGGTAAACCAAGCTAAAGCCATGCAATCATTAGGCCAATATAGTAGGGCTCACGAAACCTTAGAACAAACCTTACAAAAATTGCAAAAACAACCGCCAAGCATTACCAACGCTACTGCATTGCGCAGTCTAGGAAATGCTTGGCAAGTGGCTGGAGACTTGAAAAAATCGCGCCAGGCTTTAGAACAAAGTCTGGCGCTCGCGCAACAGTTCCAGTCCCCAACAGACATCGGGCAAGCATTACTTGGTTTGGGCAACACAGTTCAGGCTCAAGGAGATCCCCAAGGGGCATTAAAGTTTTTTCAACAAGCAGCAGAAGCATCACCAACAGCAACCATGCGCACTCAGGCACAATTGAATCAGCTCAGCTTATTTCTGTCAACGAAGGATTTATCACGGGCTCAAGATTTGTGGCCTCAGATCCAGCATCAGCTTGCTGAATTGTCCCCTAGTCGGGCATCCGTTTACGCCAATATAAACTTGGCTCAGAGCTTGATGCGCCTGCAACAAACCAATGCGACTAGATCCCCGTCTGAGGTAGAAGTTACTAACCTCTTAACCACTGCCATTCAACAAGCCAAAAGCCTGGGAGATCAACGAGCAGAAGCTTATGCTCTGGGACATCTCGGCGGACTATACGAACAGAGTCACAAAATTGCTCCCGCACAATCCCTCACCGAGCAGGCTCTAGTCATCGCTCAATCTATTAATGCCCCCGACATCAGATATCGCTACGAGTCGCAGATGGGGCGATTGCTCAAAGCGCAGGGGGATATCAAAGGTGCGATCGCCGCTTACACTCGCTCAGTGGAAGACCTCAAATTGCTACGTAATAACCTGGTGGGCATCAATACAGATATTCAGTTTTCTTTTAGGGATCAAGTGGAGCCAATTTACCGGCAACTGGTTGATTTGCTCTTGAGTACAGAAGTCGGCTCAGAACCGAGTCAGGAAAACCTATTCCAAGCCCGTGAGGTGATTGAATCCCTCCAACTTGCTGAATTAAACAACTTTTTCCAGTTTAATTGCTTGGAGGCAAAAGCTGTACAACTTGACCAAGTTGTGGAGCAACAAGATCCAACAGCTGCAGTGATATATCCGATTATCTTGCCAGAGCGATTAGAGGTAATCCTTAAGCTGCCGAATTTGCCTTTAATGCATTATAAGCACACTACAGCGCAGAGTGAAGTTGAAAATATCGTCCAAGAGTTGCGAATAAGACTGACAAGACCTCAGACCGCGAAAGAAATTAAGCCATTTTCAAGCCACTTATATGACTGGCTAATCCGACCTGTTGAAAAACAGTTAGCGACCAGCAAAGTTAAAACGTAAGGATTCAGGTGATCCAAACCCTTACTAGACAAGGGTTTCAGCTCTGGAGATTAAGGCTAAATTGTTAGTTGTTCTCAATAAACAACGAAAAATCAGCGTTTCAGCAATCGCTATTGATAATAAGAATAATCGAGATTTTCGTCGAAAGCATTGCCGGAAAAGCATTTGAGACATTTCCAGATGACCTGAATCCTTACGTTAAAAGTTAAAACTTTAGTGTTTGTCCTAGATGGTTCCTTGCGGAATATTCCAATGTCCGTACTCTACGATGGCAAACAGTACCTAATTCAAAAGTATGCTATTGCCCTGACTCCGGGGCTAAAATTACTAGCACCGCAGTCTTTGCAACATCGGCGCCTTAAAGCTTTAGCTGCTGGAGTCAGTAAAGCTCACTCTGGTTTTGGAGCCTTAGTTAATGTGGAGGATGAACTAAATCAAGTTAAGGCTAAAATCTCCGGTAAGAAACTGCTTAATAATAATTTCACTACTACCGCTTTGCAATTACAACTTGAGAACTCCGATTTTCCTATAGTCCACTTAGCGACTCACGGTGAGTTTAGTTCTCAGGCTGATAAAACATTTATTCTGGCTTGGGATCAAAAGATTTCTGTCAAAGTTTTAAGTGAATTACTTCAAGATAGAAACCCTAGCCCAGGCAATGTGCTCGAACTACTCGTCCTCAGCGCTTGCCAAACAGCTGCTGGAGATAAGCATGCTGCTTTAGGGCTAGCTGGAGTAGCTGCACGGGCTGGAGCACGAAGTACCCTTGCCTCTCTGTGGAGTGTGAAAGATAAATCTACGGCTTTTCTGATGACTCGTTTTTACCAGAATTTAGCTACCCATCAAGTTTCTAAAGCCGAAGCTCTACGCCTTGCACAGCTAGATCTTTTGAACAGCTATGAATACCAAAAACCGTTTTATTGGACACCCTATGTGTTAGTGGGAAACTGGCTCTAATGTTTTTCCCCACCAAGGAGAACTGCTCTAGCCTGAGAAGTTTGATCTCTCAAATTGCGAATATTAAGTGGCTTGGACTTGATAGCATCCAAGCCCACAGAGTGCAAGAGAGAAACCCATTGAGCCCTAGAAGTTAAATCTTTCGGATTAGCAATTCGCAATTTAGCTACAGTGGTGAGTGCGTCGTACCAAATGCCGTTGGCGGCATAAAGATTTGCCCGGTTAGGAATACTTTGGTGGCTCAATTTACTTTTTAGAGCTGGATTTAAGGGCGATCGCTTCACCCACCCCTCCACAAAAACTGGTGGTTGTTCGGGTTCGCAGTAGACATTAAAATACCAGTGATATCGTTTTCCAACTTGTAAAGCTGGCACAGTAGATGGCAAGGAAACACTCACAACTCCCGGAGTGCCTGATAAAGAGATAGTCCGCTGGTAGATAGTGTCGTCGGTTTCGTTCTGGAGTACAAATTCTCCGGGGAGTTTTTTCGAAAAAGGCACGTAAAACCAGAAGGTGGGATGTGAAGCAGTAGTTAACCCTATGACCATTTCTGCATGGTGAGCCATGTACACAGGAGCCAGCGCCGTGAGCTGCTGCTCCTCCTCCTTTGCCCCCGCAGAGGAATTAATGGGCTGATCACATCTGTCGCGAGCGCCTGCTGCCGAGCGCTTGCTAGGCGGTACAGCATATGCTGGAATACTTGGGAGCACAAAAAGCATTGCCTCTCTTAATTCAAGGTTTTGTTTTTGTGATTCTGAAAATTCAGTTTTTTGGTTGCCAAACTCTGTTGAGTTTTCGTTATGAACCTGCTCAGGCTTCTGATTATCAGAATTCTCTAGTTTTACTTGTGGTTGTGACGACGCCACCAACCCATTCCCGAAACTGGCGAAAACTAGAATTACTGCGATCGCCTTCTGTGCAGCCACTCCACCACCTTTACTCGCAAACGATCTAGACATATGGGACCCCAATCTGTTATTTTGTATTCCAGTGTACTTGATTTTTCTGTGGTAAGATAAAAAGCTCAGCCACCCGGATAAAAAAAATCCTTGGATTCTGCAAGAGCTAGCTTTCTCTGCTGATGAAAACTGCGCCGCCGCAGCTAGTAACTACGATTCCCAGCATCGAAGGAACCAGAGGCACCCAGTATCCTTTGAATTCCAACAGACAAAAGCAAAACCCCCATAAAAACGCTCCCCCAACTATTATTACTAGAATCAAATCCATGTTATGGCGTAACTTTAGCCCTAAAAAACCACCCCCCAATGACCAGGCAAAGACCCAGAGAATGTCGCCCCAAGTTGGCCAAAAAGATAATAATGGTCGCTGCTCGAAAACTGCGCTCAGAATCTGACTGATCATCTGAGCTTGAGCAACTACACCTGGGATTTTTTTAGAACTATCTTCGTCGGCACTATATGGAGTACCAACGTAGTCCCGTGCGTTCGGAGAAACAACTCCAATCAGAATAATTTTATCTTTAATTTCGTTTAACCCAAAGTCTGGGTCTAAAATTTGTTTTAGGGAAACTTGTGGAGCAACGTTAAGAGCAGATTTGTCAAACGAACGGTAATTTATTAAGGTCTGGTATCCCCACGTCTCTCCTTTTTGGTAAACTCCTAAATGAGGAGAGAGCCGATTTAAAATAACGTCACGAAGTTGGTACTCTCCAGTCGAAGTGTTACTAGGATAAACCGGGGGATTGTTCGCTTCCAAATAATAAAATGCCACCGCAGTACTTAGGGACAATCCGGCCTGGCATGGCGAACCAGTCACAGGGGTCATTACTAATAAATTTCGTCGCAAAATATCATTGGGGTCTTCAACAATATCACTAAATGTTCGTCGCTCTGTAGGTATTTCGGCGGGGGGAGCAATCCCTAAGTTATTGTATTCTTGCTCACTGGTTTTGCAAACAGCAAATAAATTATTCAAGTTCTGCATTAACTTACCTAAAGTGAACTTTTGCCCACCTAGAGTAATCTGAAACGGACGTGTAGCAAAATCGTGATAGACATCTAACCCAATAACTCTTGCTTGATTTTGCTTGAGTTTTTTTAAAAGAAGAACTAAAGCTTTGTCAGACAGCGAACCATTTTCAGGTTTGCCTGATTCTTGAGGAATCTTGAAATCCTCTTCAGTGATGCCAACTATTAATATCCGGTTATCCGGTGGCAACTCTGGCCGCACCCTTTGAATTTGGTCATATGCTCTCAGCTCCCAAGTTTCTAGCCACCCCAGATACCGTGCTCCCATCACTAAGCTGGTTGCGATCGCACTCGAAATCAGCAGGTTTCTAAAAGTTGAATTGCTTAAGAAAAAGCTATCACTGTGTTGTCTGAATTCTCTGACCGAATCTAGCATAGAAGGTTTTTCTTGTACCTGGTTGCGCAATTCTAGCCAAGTTACGGGATCAACAGCGGGATTTTGAAAAATTACTGGCAACCAAGTTGCGCAGGGATATCTATGCTCTAATCTTTGCAGCTTTTCTCGCGACTCTCTGAGCGAAGCACATAGGGACTGTCCATTCGAAAAAGCTGCTAGTAAGTACTTCAGAAATTCTTGAGCTACCACATCCGGTACAGGCTCTCGCATGATGATCACTTGCGGAATATGCAATTGTTGCAGCTCTCGAGCTAGACCTAAGCCATCGCATGAGTTAAAAATTGCCAGCTTTAACCCATTTTTAACAGCTTTTTTTAAGGCATTTTTGAGTTCGCCAATTGTGAGGCTATCTGTGCTGTTAATGTAAATCCGGCCACTATTGCCTTCGGTCTGGCTGTGGCCTGCAAAAAATAATACATCCCAATGCTGATCCCATAGGCGGTCATTCACTTGTTGTCGGTTTGGCTCTGGCAAAAAAGTAACCTTAGCACCAGGCAAATTTTTAAGCAGATGCCGATCTGCCCCAACGTCGATGCCAGTACTATCGCCGATAATAGCTAAAATGCTAACTAGCCTTCTAGCAAATCCGCTTGAAACCCTTGGAGGGTGCGAAACGACTTGCTTGAATTCTGTGCCTCCTAATGTCACCTCGGCATTAGGATAATCCTCTATCAAATCCCATAAATGCCAGGGGAGTTTCTGTAGGGACTCTTCTGGGGTACGAATGAGAACCCGAATTGAATCCGAGCCCATCAATTCATGAACCCACTTTTCCCGGACATCTCTGAAACTTTCTGAGAGTAACCACTCATTCAGCTCTTTGCTCAAGCTTGTGCCGCATTTCTTGCATTCTGAGCACGCCTGGATTACGGGCTCAGAGTGAACAACTTGACCCGGCGCGACTCGAGAAAATAACCAACTCCAACTGCGATAAATGGATTGCCACTGTACCAGAGCTTCGCTCAGACTTGGCGCTGGGGGTAGCCATCCCGTGCCTTCGATTTCGTGGCGCAAGCCTTCCTTACCGATTTCTAAGCTTACCTGTACCCCTGATGATAAATTGCCATCTAGCTTCAACACGACCAACTTTCTCATCGCTTCCCCTCGTTAGATCATAAAAAATTTAATGGCACTAACATCTTCTAATGCCAACATAACGCTGAAGCGTTCTCCTGGTAAAGCCGTAAAGTCAAATTTGATATTGTTGTCGTTGCTTCTAACTTCAGGTGTCATAACAGGTATCTGCTCTTGATCCAGCAAAGCTATATGAAGCTGAGATGGCAGACAGTTTTCTATACCTATCGCATGTACTTCTACTGTCACTTTGATCTCTGGCCCCTTCTGGGGCGGACCCAGAACTACAACTAAAATTACTTCTTCAGCTATTACCCCACTTGAGAATTCAATCAGATATGCTCGCTTTATAGTAGGTGCTGATATTTCAGATGGAGCGCTTCTCATTGCTGAGGCAAAATCTCCTGACCTTCTCCCTAGCAGCGCTTCAACAGGTTGCCAACCGGCTTCAAAAATGTTTTCAAACCATCGCCTTAAATCTACCGTCTGTTCTTGCCCTGTAGTTGAGGCGGATGAAGTCGCTGATTGCAGGAACCGGATTTTTTCGGCTAAAGCCTCTATGGGCTGGAAGTCTGGAATAGCCAGCCGCTCTGGTGGTTCTAAGCTATCAATTTCAGGAATAAATCCAACCAAATATACCTCCTGAAGATTTTCAGCCATCTTTACCCCTACATACCCAATCCGGTCATCAGTTACTTCAATCGGTAGAAGGCAGTCGTTTTCTTCAGGTAAGATCGGGCGACACTCCAACTTGCCTAAGCCTGGTAAAACCAGATCCGCTACATCAAATAAAGCCCTCAAAGCCGGATTCCAACTCTCGCCCTGAGTCAGGTCACTCTCAATCTGCAGCCATTTGAGAAAACTGTGAACCGCATAAATTGCCAACGTATTAAGATAAACTTTTTTCCCCTTCTTAGGATTGCGCTGTTCTTTAGCAAACTCTAATGCTAAGCTATGAGCTTCTGGGTTTAGTGGAACTGAAAGCTGCCCCTCTTCTAAGTTTTCCATGATTCTTGCTAATGAGGTTGATAATTAAGTTCGATTGCCATTTTTTGGAGGCAAGGCTTACATTTTTTGTTCCAATGAGATAATACCGTCTTAGAGTTACAATTTAACTCTCGACTAAGCGACGCTAGGGTTTGCGTGGGATCTTTAAAAAGTAAGTGTTGACTCAGTAATTTACAATTGCACTGTTTTTGACACTGAAGAAAATTCAATTTCAGTCTGTCTCCTATATCGGCTTCTACTGCCTGCTCTAATGCTAAGCCAATTCGCCTAAGCTCCTCAATTTCCGATTGCTTAATGTAATTTTCAAGCCAGCAACTGTCAACTGGATTCCACCTAGATTCCAACACCTGGTCAAGCAGGCTTGACTCCTCTTCATTCTCTGACATGAGTTGCTCTAAGCTAGGAAATTTTCTTCGGTCTGTTCTGTACAAATCTTTGATTCGCCAGTACAGATGACTATTTACCCATTTTACTAAGCTTCTTTGTACTGAAGTCAAAAGCGGCTTGAAGCCTTTAATATTGTGGCACACCCATTCCCAAGTTCTATTCAAAGCATCTAAATAGTCGGGATGAGAGCAGGTAAACAATCCTTCAAATTTCTTAATCCTAATCAGTAGTCTATCCATGCTAATGCGCCACTCTTGACTGCCAAACGATTTTTGTTGCACGTCTTCAAGTAATTTTCGTAATTGCTTGTCATTCATTCTGATCCCTCTAAACTATTGCGTATAGCTTTTTGCCTCTCTTAGCAATTGTTAGCAAAAAGTTTCCCTAGATTTTTCTCTCGTAGTTTATGAGTCCAGCCGTGTATTGAAGATCTCATGGTGCGCCACTAAAAACACAACGTTGACGGCTGGACTCATAATGTCTGGATTTTTTGTAACCCTCAGAAATTGCCACAACTCATTGTTATTGATAAAAAAGTTAGGCTATGTCAAAAATTTCTAAAGTTTTTATCCAACTCTTAAAGCTCTAGCCGCTTACCCCGTCCCTAGTTTATTGAGCACGGTTACTTTCATATCCTGACATTATGGACACTACTAAACAACATGCAATGAAAGCGCTTGTGCCGACAGATACCCTAAACGAGGGTTGTCCATAATGTCCGAAAAAAATCTCGGGGCAACTTCTCAACAACCATTGGAGCCTAAAACTCTTTACTTATCCTTATATTCGAACATACCTTAATGTTGCAAAAAAATAAAGTACATATCGCTGCGATCCTATTTTTAAAAACTTTCTTGTCAAATTGCTCTAACTGAATTAGAAAAATCCAATTTTTGCTTACATGGAATTTTCCTTTGCTGAACAAGCTTCTTTCCTCCGAGACATTTTTGCCTTAGCAATTCAATTTCTGTTTGCTGGATATATTTTATACATTTGCTCAACACTCTTAAGTTTTTGATGCTATGAGACAACAACTAAGCCGCATAACGCTGTAAAAGACATTTTCTTAAAAATGGTCTTGACGCTAACACGTAAAACATCATGTCATTCTTATAACTACCTCTAATCAATTCTCAGTATTTCTTGATCCCATTTGTACCGCTTCCCACCTCTTTTTATGAACCTTTGTAACAAAATGCGGCTAAACCGTCATCCATTTTGAGTTAGGCCGCGCTCATTTTATAGGGGGGTACTGATCTAAGTCTTCGTACTACTGTGTATCAGTATACTACAGGTTGACCTACTTATGAATCGGAAAACTCAACGACCAGCGCTCACCTTCATCCACCGGGTTATCATCCACGGCGTTTCAGGCTTCCCACCTCTTTTTATGAACCTTTGTAACAAGATTGGTCTAAACCGTCATCCATTTTGAGTTAGGCCGCGCTCATTTTATAGGGGGGTACTGA
>CAXUIG010000056.1:21980-29899 GCA_964250845.1 uncultured bacterium
TCTAAGTCTTTGTACTACCCTGTATCGCTGTACTACACAATCACTTGCTGCTAAATCGGAAGATTCAACGACCAACTCTAGCCTCCATTTGTTCGGATTTGATTTCAGGGATTAAAAAATAGGAGATTATCACTATGACTGCTATCCAGGCTGATTCAATTGTGAGATTGCCACTTGATGACAACACATCTGACCACAAAGATTTTTTTTGCTCACCTTGGCTCAACGAACAGGCTTCAAAGGTGAAAACAAGTCTGGATTATTTTTGCAATAATCTAATACAAAATACTGTGGCGGAACATAAGAAATTCTCCAACTTTGAGGCTCAATGCATTGCCGAGCTAGGAGAAAAAAAAGGTAAGAAAGACTTTAGAGAGTGGATAAAATCTCTTGGTCCTGTAGTGTCATACTTGGCGAGAGGAGTAATGAAATTTGGTCGCTGGTTCAATCTTCTGACGCATGGAGAACAGGATATAGTCCGCCAAAATACACAAGATTGGAGTCTTGCCTGGTTAAAGCGATTGATGAAATATCCTATGTCAGATATTCTCGATATGGCTGTAGAGGGCAATTTAAAGGCAGTTGTAGTCGGCGGCATGAAAGAAAAGAAACGCGAACTGCGCGTTGAAGGCTATGCCAAAATAGTGGATGATCCTCATGATTTAAATTTGAAAGGCAAGGTTGGGCGTCTGGCTTATTATTGCGAAGAGGAGGCAAAGTGGCTGTGCGAACTACCCGATTCAGAACTAGCGGATTCAGAAATGCCGGATTCAGGACTGACTACTTCAAATTGGTTCACTGCTGAGCAATTGGAAGTAGCCAATAAGCCTCGCAACATATCAACACCTTTAGGAAAAAATCTTAAAAAAATAGAGGGAAAAAGTGTTAAAAGTTCAGAACCAATGGAGCAAAAAAACGAGCAGGCTACAGACAAAAAAAATGTAGATAATGCTACACATGATATTGCTGCAACTTATAATCAAGCCGCTGGTCAAGACGAACCCCAAAATTCTCCTAGAATTACGCCCGACTCGCCTTCATTAATTGTTGATGTCCATGCTAAAAATCAAACAAATGGTACCCCATTGAATGCAGAGTCGCATGAAATTGACTTTGAGAATAGATTAGAATCAAACCAGATATCATTTGCCCAATTTCAAGCTGTTTTTGCTGAAAATCAGCGCCTGCGTAATCAAGCAAAGTACATAGAAACCAGTAGAGAGTACGAGATGGAAGCGGAGCTAGAGCAAAAAATAGCCCAAATCCGAATAGATATCGAACAGGCTGCATTGGCTACAGCCGAAAGTCGTTTTAGGCAACAATTACAAGAGAAAGATGCGGAACTAGCTAAATTACGATATCATCAATCATCATTGGATGGCAAGCTTATTCTCAGCCCACAAGAGCTGGATGATGAAAGGAGAAAAGCAGTTGCAGCATCACAACAAAAAACTGCATTAGCTTTTCAAGAAAATCAACAGGCAATGCAAAAACTGATTAGCCAAAAGGATGCACAGCTGGCGGCATTAGCATCAGACTCGAATCATTTTAAGCAACAACTGCAAAAGAAAGATGAGGAATTAGCTAAGTTAAAAGCGTTGCAATCATCGTTGGATGGCAAGCTGATTTTTACCCCACAAGAGTTTGAAGAGTGCCTACAAAAAGAAAGAGCAGCAAACCAAGAACTACGTCAGGAGCTTGAGCAACAAAAACAAGAATTGCAGCAAGCTTTAGAGCAGGCAAAAAGCTTTAGCCAATCTGTAGGCAGAAATGAAACTACCCTAGCGCTTGACAGTTCTCCGCATCAAGAATATGATTCTATACGAACAGAGCTACATGAGTATAAATCTATTTTTCTGCGTTTTTTCAGGGGTAAGGTTGAGTCGGCATCAGACATTACTCCACAACTAGCTCAGGGACTGGTTTCTAGCATGCTCTCACTTCTTTCTCAGAACAATGTAGAATCAAGTCAAATTCAACCTCTGATTAGTTTGCAGTCAAAAATAGACTGGCTCGAATCTCAGCTTCAGGAGTCGTTGGAAATTAATCGAAAGGCGATAAAAGAATTGCAGTTAAGAAATAATGCTCCATCTCAGGGGCATCAGGTGGACAAAAAACTAGCAAATGTAAATCAAAAAGCTAGTCCTGCAATTGTAGCTAATCCGAAACCTAAAGCATTCGTTCCCACACCTCGTCATGGCAGACACAAATAATTTTATTCATGACACTCCATCCTGACCTAGAATTAATTCTCGACTGGTTAGAGCCGCCAAACTATATAGCTAACTTGGCATCGGTAGAGGTCGCTCGAAAAGCTCAGGCGGCTCAAAGTAATTCTCCGTCAGACCTTGAGATTCTCAAGTGGACCAACCATCACCAATTGCAGGAGTTCTTGAAAACAAAGAAGCTGAAACAGGCTTTGGCACTGGTCGAAGGCTTAGCCATACGCTTGCCTGATGACCCAGATGTGCGAAGCTGGCAGGCTAGAGCTTATGTTGAATGGGGACGCCAGCTATTTTACGAGGGGCGGTTGGATCTAGCCAGAATTTATCTGAAAAAAGCCCTAAAAGCAGACCCCCATAATCGCGTGATGTGGGCTGAGGTGGAAAAATGTTTTCAAGAAATAGAACAAAAATCTCTGACTTTAAAGTATGGATCTCCGCCCCGCATTTCAAAGGCTGTGTACCTTAAGCTTGTTGTCAAATCTGTCGAATTCTGGGAGAACTACTAACCTACAAATTGCAAATGATTATGTTACATGGTCAGTGTACTTCAGGCGAGGGAAAATCGTCTTTGCCTCTCATTCAGTCGATCCATTTGAACGCCTGCAACGGCACTTGAATCGGTTAGGACACAAAAAAATGCCGGGGCTAGACGAAGCTCGTGCGCGGATAAATGTATGGGATAAAGCTCAACAGCAAGATTATCTCCTGATTGAGCAATGGGTCAGTGAGAAGTTGCTCAAAAGTTCAGAAATGGCTAAGCTGATAGAGGGTTTAGTCCTCGAAGTTATTAGCTCCCTGCTGCTGGTAAATGAAGGTTATTACAAGTTAGATGATTCAAAAATATTGCCTGCCTCTTTCATAATTGAGCGCTCATCAATATTGTCAGAGTGTCAAGTGCGACTGAATGCCTGGCAAGCTCTAGGGCCACAAATCAACTCTCCCTACCAGCGTCCTTGTCTTTCGGAGCAAGCTAAAACGTACATTGACCTGCCACAAGAGCTAGCTAAAAGCCTGAAAGGATTCAGCAGTTTTTATCACCTGGGAGTCCTGTGCGACCAAGATGAACTCGAACTAGCCCAAACCTTACATCCTTATATAGAAGCAGGAGACATTAGGTTATACAACCCCATTCCCCCCTTCAACAAACTTACTTATACCTTTGTAGAGTCTCGAAAGCTTCCGCTTTTCTCAAAAGATACATCTAGCGAAAAAAATGGCTTAGTTAAAAGTGCTCTGACAAGTACGAGGGCAAATTTAACATCTGAAAACTTTACTCAAAAAATAGCTATTCCAATAATTTCTCCCCTAGAGAGGGTTACGAAAAATGTAGAAATTCCTGAGCCAACCTTAACAACACCCTTAAGTGTAGTGCCTAACCACTTGACAGTTGAGGCTGACCGAGCCATGTCACATCATTCTTTCAGGAGTCACAAAAAAAGTCAGCAATATACGATCGCTTGTGTAGACGATAGTCCAACAGTGTTGGCAACGATTAGGAAGTACTTAGATGACGAAGCACTTTCAGTGGAACTAATATCTAATCCGGTATCCGCTCTCATGAAAATCATTAGGCTGAAGCCTAAATTGATATTACTCGATGTGACAATGGCATCGATAGATGGATATGAACTATGTCGGCTTGTAAGAAATCACTCACACTTCCGGGATACACCGATTATTATGGTGACGGGGAATACAGGAATTGTAGACCGAGTAAAAGCCAGACTCGTAGGAGCATCTGGGTATTTGGCAAAGCCTTTCGACCAAACTGATTTGTTGAAGATTGTGTTCAAGCACCTCAAACCATAATTTAAATAATTCAAAATTCAAAAATCAAAGTTCAAAAAAATAATCTAATTTTGAATTTTAAATTTTGAAGTTGTATGTGCAGCGGCTTGACATTATTGCTTCAACAAAAGAGGTTACTGGCAAAGTAGTACTTTTTGAACTTTGAATTTTGAATGCAAGAATTGGAGCAAAGCGACATGGTTTTTCGACTTAAGAACCCCCCGGATACAGCCGACATTACTTGTGAAGATTTGAGCCGAAGAATTCAACAGAATAGACTCGAATCTAGGCGGAATAATCACCTACCACAACCACTGCCAAGAATCAGGCAGAATTGGTTATCCTTTTGTGATAACGTCTATCAACGCTGGGATGGATTGAGTTTGCAAAATAAGTTGGTGACTGCCCTATTGGGTAGTGCAGCGTTACCAGTTGTTATCTTGACTCAATTCGCTGTAGTTAAAGCTACACATCACTTAACAGATGATGCCCAAAAATCTTTGGGCACAAGCTTGGATGTTTTGACGCACAAGATAGGGGACATACTTCATAGTAATCAACTCTTAGCGATCAACCTGGCTGACACGGCAGAAAGTAATCAGCTCGACTTGAGTGACAAAAGTGAAGCGGCATCCAATTGTAACGTGCTAACAAAGTTTCTGGCTGCCGATAATTCGGAGCGGGGCGGACAGAGTTTCCGAATTTTTGTTGATGCTCACGGCAAAACCGTTGCTCAGGATGTCCGCATTATATCCGGGGATTTCTCGTATAGTCCCCCATTGAATAAAGAACTTCATGCCCCAAAATCAGTAAAAATTCCGCTGCCGCCAGGGATTGACCTCGGGCATATTCAGATTGTTAGAAATGCCTTGAGCACGGGACGCCTGCTAACCGGCACAGAGCTACTCGCACCAGAATTTTTGCGTCATTTGGGCCTAGAAAAACAGGCAAATGTAGGGGTTGAGCCTCAGAACAGCTGGAGACTTTCAGAACCAGATCAGCCTCTACCTCAAGGTAGGTACGATGATAATGGCGCGACGGGATTAACGATCATGGCAGTTAAGCCAATTCACCTGGGAGGTAAAGTTGTTGGTGCGGCTATTGTCGGCACGCTCCTCAATCGTAACTATTTTTTAGTCGATACTCTGTCTGCCGAAACCGGGATAAGCACTGCGGCCTTGTTCGCTCAAGATAATCAAATTAGTACTAACGTTTCTGATAACTCTGTCAGCCGAGCGCTCGGGACTAGAGCCTCATCAAAAGTTTCTGAGGCTGTGTTAGAGCGTGGCGAACATTTTCTAGGGGTCGCCAACATGCTTGGCGATAATTATCTAACTGCGTACAGTCCTCTGTACGATCATCACCATCAATTTAATCCTCATGCTAAGCCTGTAGGTATGGCTTTTGTAGGTATCCCAGAGTCATTTCTATGGAGAAATATCTTAACGTTAGCACTTTTTGTTGATGGCATAGGTGGAGTGGTGTTACTCCTGTCTGGTCTAATGATCGTTCCTTTGGCTAAGACTTTCTCGTCGCCAATAGGCGAATTGACTTCGTTCGCTCGGGCTGTCACTGCCGGACGACGGCAAGTGACGTTTAATCCACCTCCACGAGCAGACGAAATCGGCGTACTTAATCGAGAACTAACTTATATTGTCGAAAAGAGCAGCTACGACATCGAGCTGATTAAAGATCTCGAGAAGTTGCGTTATCAGGACGCTGAGCACATAAAATTGTTTCCAATAATTACTTTGAAGATTCGAAACGCACTAGATCTAGAAGACATTTATAGCTCGGCGACTGAAGAAATTCAGAAGGCGTTCAAAATAGAGCGAGTGATACTTTATCGCCTGGGGGATTCAAGTGGCGATGGAGCAGCTGTTTTGGCAGAATCGATTCGACCTGGCTGCAAGCCAGTTTTGGAGGTAAAAATCCGCTCTCTTGATGTCAAATCCAACCTCGATTTTTACAAGGATAAGTCAATCCCCGATTGTCACCTGGAGTTGTCGTCAGGATTAACAGTAAAGCCAAATTTGGTCTGGCCAATATTTCTGAATCAAGAACTATTTGGCTTAATGATCTGTTACGATGACAACAAGTGGCGTTCAATGCGCTCAACTGAGAAAAAATTAGTGGAGCATGCTGCAACTCAAGTTGGCATGGCCCTAGAACAAGCAAGCGTTTTAGAGGATCTGGAAAAAGAGCGCATTGCGGCAGAGTTCGTTTCAAGCGAACAACATCGGCAAAAAGAAAACCTCCAGGGGCAGATGGCCCAATTGTTCAACGCCATAGAGCCGCTTTCCAGAGGCGACCTGAGTGTAAGCGCTGTTATCAGCGAAGGCGAGTTCGGAACAGTAGCCGATTTTTTCAACTTTCTGGTCGAAAGCATGCGGCAACTTGTAACTCAGGTAAAAGTTGCCTCCGCTCAAGTCAGCTCCTCAATTGGAGAAAACGCTCTTCGTAGCGCATCATTAACCTCAAAAACCAAGAACCAAGCCGAGCAGATTGCCAAAATACTGGCTGCCGTAGAAGATTCCATGCGATCGCTTGAGATTGTGGCCCAGAACGCTCGTACAGCCTTAGATTTTGCTCACTCCGTCTCTACCACCGCAGAAGAAGGAGGGGCGGCAATGGATGGCACGGTACAAAGCATCTTGAACTTGCGCTCAACTGTCGCCCTTTCAGCCGCTAAGTTACAAAGCTTGGGCTCATCATCCGAACAGATTTCTTCGTCGGTGTTCTCAATTAACCAAATCGCCCTGCAAACCAACATCTTAGCAATCAACTTAAGTATTGAGGCAGCGCGTGCGGGTGAAGCAGGTCGAGGTTTCGCAGTCGTTGCGACTGAAGTTGGAGGACTGGCTGGCCAAATAGCGGCGTTCACGAAACAAATCGACAAAAATGTTCATGACATCCAACTCCAAAGGGCAGAAGTAGCTAGCGGCATCGGAGTAGTAACTGATCAAGCGATTGCGCTGGGCGAATCCCTGTCAGACAACTTCAAGAATTACACTCAAATATTTGATGAATTTTCAAAAGCCGAGGATCTAGTTCAATCGGTTGCCACTTCCTCAATGTCTCAGGCTCAAATCTCTGCTGTTTTAGCCCAGATGATCCAAGCGCTCGCCTTCAATTCGGCACACCTGAGTGATGAGTCTAAACACCTCCAGTCGGATCTGGAACAGACAGTTACAGTGGACTCGTTATTGCAAAGGTCTGTTGGTACTTTTAAACTTGATGCCGATAATTAGGGCTTACAAGTCGTTAGATTGAGATCTAACGACTTTCTTTGGCTGGCATCAGTCTGGCATCATCAACAATAATTTGATTCTAAATACTTGGGGTTATTAAGAAATCATGATATTACAAAATACTGAGCAAAATCAAATTAATAAACAATTCTTTAGTCTGAAGAAAGAGCTGTTTGACGGACAACTCATCTGTAAGTCTGATCGTAAACTTTCTCTCTACCTTTCTTATGGAGGAATATTTTACGCTTCGCGCTCAAATACAAAACAGTGGCTCCAGAAAGTTTTATTGCATTTTCCTCAAGTATCGGGGGAAAAATTACTAGGTGGACTTGAGACTCAGCCCTCGGTAGATTGCTGGGAATACCATCTGCTATTCACGCTAATCGAAACAAAACAAATAACTAAGAGTCAGGCGCGACAGTTAATCTGGGTAATAGTTTCCGAGACCCTTTATGATGTTTGGTATAGTCACACATCACCTGAATTTTTTCAGAGCGAAATCAAAGGATTGTCAGTCCCCCCGGTAACGACGTTTGACCCAGAAACAATTCTGTTGGAAATAAAAATGGTCGTCGAAGCTTTTAAGTCAGCCCTCATCATTGGGCACTGGTTACCTGAAATGGGATGCTGGAATGTAAGCCCTGGAAGGAATACA
>CAXUIG010000057.1:0-29679 GCA_964250845.1 uncultured bacterium
GGTGAGGGGGTGAGGGGCGTACCATCTCCCCATCTCCCCATCTCCTTCTTCAGCCGGGTTTAGCCGACTTTTCATGCGGCAGGGTAATGCCTAAGCGTTTCTGCAAAGCCTCAATAACTTCTTCTGCCGACTTCTGGCCAAAGTTTTTAATCTCTAGCAGGTCTTCTTGGGTATAATCCAATAAGTCGGCTACAGAATTAACTTGGGCCCGCTTGAGACAGTTGTATGCTCTAACGCTAAGTTGAAGTTCTTCGATTGGAATCTGGCTGGTTGGGTCATCTGGATCCGTCGATTCCTTCTCCATCTCCTCCATTGAGATATGCGTCAAGGGGTTGAATAGCTCCACCAAGATCCCGGCGGCTCCAGAAAGCGCTTCTTGGGGGTTTAAACTGCCATTCGTCCAGACTTCTAGGAGCAGCCGGTCTTTTGGTAGCGACCCATCGGACCGGGCATCTTCCACGTTGTAGTTAACTTTGAGCACCGGCATAAAAACCGCATCGATTTGGAGAAAGTCTAAAGCCGTAGCTTCGTCACGCCCGCGCTCGACGGTGCGATACCCTTTCCCCCGATCAATCCAAAATTCCATTTCCAGCTTCGCCCCCTCAGCTAGTGTTGCCACGTACTGATTCGGATCGATCACTTCTACCTCTGAGGGCAAATCAAAGTGAGCGGCAGTAACAGTTGCCGGTCCGGTGGCGAGTAATCGACCAATCTGCCGTTGAGAGGAATAGCTTTTGAGGACGATTTCTTTCATCCGCATTAGAATTTCCAGCACATCCTCTCGCACCCCTGGAATTGTGGCAAACTCGTGACTAACGCCCGCAATGCGAACTGCTGTGACCGCTGTGCCTTCTAGATTAGACAGTAAAACCCGCCTCAAAGCGTTGCCAACCGTCGTTCCTTGACCACGAGCGAGAGGCTCCAGGACAAATTTGCTGTACTGACTCCGATTTTCCTGAGTGTTAGAATCGACACATTCGATTTGAAACTGCGCCACGGAGTAACCTCCCTTGTTATTAGCTCCCAAAGAAGGCGCTCTCTACGCCTCCCTAATTTACTAAAAAGCCCAGCTGTCTTTTTATTCCGTCAGGAAAAGTACTTGGTCTATCCAACCTAAATCTTTTCTAATGCGGAACAAATTGACGCGCCTAGTGGAGCAAGATTCGCGCTCTCAAAGAAAACCATTAGCTTGGCGCGTGCTCCACGGGGAAAAGGGCCTAGACCCGACGCCGCTTGGGTGGACGGCAACCATTGTGAGGGATAGGGGTAATATCACGAATTAGCGTAATTTCTAGCCCTGCTCCTTGAAGCGCCCGGATCGCGGTTTCTCGTCCCGCTCCAGGGCCACTGACCATGACTTCAATTTGGCGCATACCCTGTTCGATGGCTCGCCGAGCCGCACTTTCAGCAGCGGTTTGGGCGGCAAAGGGAGTTCCCTTTTTGGCACCCTTAAACCCGCTAGAGCCAGCTGAGGCCCACGAAATTACATCTCCGTTCTGATCGGCGATGGTAACAATGCTGTTATTAAACGTAGACTGGATGTAAGCAATACCGTTGGGTACGTTGCGTTTTTGCTTCTTGGTACCGGTTTTTTTGGTTGGTTGTCGCGCCATATTGGAGGAGTTGAATAAGCTAAAAATCGCTTCACTTGCCGAGAGAAAAAATTATTTCCCGCTCGGTGCTTTTCTCTTGCCCGCCACTGTCTGGCGTCTACCCCGACGGGTTCTTGCATTGGTACGGGTTCGCTGCCCACGCACTGGTAAACCCATGCGATGGCGACGACCCCGGTAGGTACCAATGTCAATCAAGCGCTTGATTGACATTGCCTCCAATCGCCTCAAGTCTCCTTCGACTTGATAATTTGTTTCTACCGCCCCTCGCAAAGCGGTAACATCGGTATCACTCAGATCTCTGACGCGGGTATCTGGGTTGACACCCGTAGAGGCCAAAATTTCTTTTGACCTTGATAGCCCAATTCCGTAGATGTAAGTTAGACCAATCTCGACCCGTTTATCGCGCGGAAGGTCTACACCGGAAATCCGTGCCACGCTTTTCTCTCCCTATTCTTGCTAGTGCTGCAGCAAAGTTTAATAATGATGTCTTACAGGACATCGGTTTTGGATTGACACTATCAGGCTCTAACCTTGGCGTTGTTTGTGCTTTGGGTTAGAACAAATCACCATCACACGTCCACGACGACGAATGATGCTACACTTTTCACAAATTTTCCGAACTGAGGCTCTAACTTTCATGCCTTCTCAAGCAGGACTACGAATCCTATATTATACCAATAAGTTTGTGATTACCGCAAGTTTATTTATCCAGGGTGACAGAAAATGACATCTATCTTAAGAAAATTTTACCTACTACTTTTTACGCAGCCGGTAGGTGATTCTTCCTTTTGTTAAGTCGTAAGGGGTCAACTCAACTTTGACGCGATCGCCGGGTAAAATTTTGATGTAATTCCGGCGGATCTTGCCCGAAATGTGAGCCAGAACATTAAAGCCATTATCCAGGTCAACACGAAACATAGCATTAGGCAGGGACTCGGTCACCGTGCCTTCCATCTCAATCAAATCTTGCTTAGACAATTTGTCTTTTCCTCAACTCGACAGCCAGCTGGAGTGGCAGCTGATATTCAATTTCAAAAGGCATCACAGCTGTTCGGTCCTCTCAGCTGACAATTAATATATCTTATCAAATTAAGGAGGGGGAAAATCAGGTCACCCACAAGCGGTTAAAACTACCTTCTTCCCCTCACAACTTCTGGGCACGCTATTAACCTTAGGTCAAGGCTTGTAACGAAACATCTAATTTCCCTATCCCCCGAGAGAATGTCTAGATTTTTTGTCACCCCTGAAGTTGGCTCTAGGAATCGATCACCTTTTGGAGGTCGGCAGTGACATCAAGCGGCGGTTGATTTCCATTGACTGACACGAGTTGTTGGCGATCGCGATAATACTCAATCAAGGGTGCCGTTTGTTGGCGGTAAACTTCCAACCGGCGACGAATAACCTCTTCCGTGTCATCTTTTCGCCCCTCTTTTTTTCCGCGTCCGAGCAGGCGTGACAGCACCACTTCATCTGGTACTTCTAGATTGACCACGCCATCGCATCCCTGAGCCAGTTTTTGCAGTAATTCATCTAAAAAACCGGCTTGGGTTAGGTTGCGCGGAAAGCCATCTAGAATCCAACCCGACTTGGTATCCGGTTGACTGAGACGCTCCTGCATCAAGTCCAGCACGAGCTGATCGGGAACGAGTTCACCCCGCTCTTGGTAGGATTGCGCCTGGATTCCGAGAGGGGTGAGTTCTCGCACTGCATGTCGCAAAATTTCACCAGTTGAGATGTGGGGAATATTCCAGTATTGAGCTAGGGTTTTAGCTTGAGTTCCCTTACCCGCTCCTGGCGGTCCCAAAAAGATCAATCGCGTCACTACTGTTTCACCATTCCTTCGTAGCGCTGGGAAATAACGTAGGTTTGGATTTGTTTGGCTGTATCGATGGCAACACCAACCAAAATCAACAGTGAGGTGGCACCCAGTCCCCTAAATGTTGGCACCCCTACGGCGCTCTCGACGGCAGTTGGGATAATGGCAACCAAGCCCAGAAAGACAGCACCCAATAAAGTGAGTCGATTCAACACCCGCTCCACATATTCACTAGTTGTCCGCCCTGGACGAATGCCGGGAATACTAGAGCCCATCTTCTTCAAGTTTTGTGCCATATCCACTGGGTTGACAACCAGGGACGAATAGAAGTAACTGAAGAAAACAATTAAGACCAAGTAGAAAAGCGCATAGAGCCAAGGCGTGGAGCCACTTGGGCTGAGATAATCATTAGCGATTTTACTCAAGACCGGATTCTTGGTGAAATTAGCTAAAGAAACTGGCAGAACCAGAACAGCAGAGGCAAAAATAATCGGCATTACCCCCCCCTGATTCAACCGCAAGGGCAGGTAGCTACTCCGCTCCTGATAAAGCTTACGGCCCACTTGACGACGTGCTGAAATGATCGGAATGTTGCGACTTCCTTCCTGTACAAACACGATGCCGACAATCGTGACTAGGAAAACCAACAGCAGAACGATTACCCGCCCCGCCGCTTCTCTACCCCCAGTTTGAGCCAATGTTATAGTATCTCCCAATGCTTTCGGGAGTGATGCCACAATGTTGACAAAAATCAACAGCGAGGCACCATTGCCAACACCACGCTCGGTGACCAGCTCTGACGCCCACATCACGAACATCGAGCCAGCTGTCAGGGCGATCGCAGTCTCGGCGACGAAGGCAGGTCCTGGGTGCAAGGCATAAGGTCTGACCCAGATTGCCGCAATAAAAATACTTTGAAGTATCCCCCACCCTAAAGCTACATAGCGTGTAATTTGAGAAATCTTACGCCGTCCAGCTTCCCCTTCATTCTTCTGGAAATTTTCCAGAGCTGGGATAGCAGCAGTTAGCAATTGGATAATGATCGAGGCATTGATGTAGGGTAAAATTCCCAAGGCAAAGATTCCCAGGGTAGAAAGACCTCCACCAGAAAAGATGTTCAACAAGCCGAATAAGGGGCCGTTGTTTTGGGCTGCTTGGGCAAACTGCTCGCGATTAATCCCTGGTACTGGTAAATATACGCCAAGGCGGGCCAAAATTAAAATCCCGATGGTGACAAACAACCGGCCTCTCAGCCCAGCTGCTTGCGCCATCTGCATAAATGTTTCCTGAGCCGTTGGGGGTTTGTCTCGACTAATCATACGTGTACCTTTTTAGTGAAGGCTACGACTTCACAAGTCCCACCTGCTGCCTCAATTTTGCTGCGCGCTGTTGCTGTAAAAGCTGCAGCTTGAACTTTGAGCGGGACGTTCAATTCCCCATCACCCAAAATTTTCAGCGGTGCGGCGACAGAGGTGAGAATGCCTGCTGCTTTTAAAGATGCCAGCGTTACGTCTGTATTGGCAGCTAGTGTTGCCAGCTTACTAACATTAATCGTAGTGTACTCTTTTCGATTAACGAGAGGAAAGCCCTTCAACTTGGGCACACGCCGGTATAATGGCTGTTGACCTCCCTCAAACCCAGGCCGAGTGCCCGCACCAGAGCGCGATTTTTGCCCACGCATGCCCAGACCACAACTGGCACCTTGACCAGCGGCAATTCCCCTACCTACACGGCGCGGGCGCTTCTTTGAGCCTTTTTGAGGCCGAGCATCATTTAGTCTCATAAGCGAATATTTGGGTGATAATTTGTACTTTTCAGGAGTCAGGAGGATGAACTTCAGAATACACCAACAAAAGAATTCAGGACTTACGACTAGACGTAGAGATTTTCAATCGGAATGCCGCGCTCAGCCGCCACTTCGGTAAAAGTGCGCAGGGTAGAGAGGGCGTTGACAGCAGCTCTAGCATTGTTGAGCGGATTGTTTGAACCCAGCTGCTTAGCTAAAATGTTGCGAACGCCTGCCAACTCCAGCACGGTTCGCACCGCACCACCGGCAATAACGCCAGTTCCTGGTGCTGCTGGTCGCATCATCACCTTGGCACCGCCACCGATGCCATTGATCGGATGGGGAATCGAGTTGGATTTGGTGATTGGGACATCAATTATATGTTTTTTGCCGTCGGCTACGCCCTTGCGGACAGCACCAATCACGTCTCCGGCTTTACCGACTCCAACGCCTACTTGACCGCGCTCATTTCCAACTACAACGATCGCGCGGAAGCTAAGTTTTTTGCCGCCTTTGACGACCTTACTCACCCGTCGGATTTGAATGACGCGCTCTTGCCAGGTGGTTTCTTTTTCCTTAGCGGTCTTGCGTTGCTTTCGAGTTGCCATAATCAATGCTCCTTTTAGAAATCTAAACCAGCTTCGCGTGCTGCCTCAGCTAGTGCTTTCACACGACCATGGTAGAGGTTGCCGCCGCGGTCAAAGACGACCTTGGATATGCCTTTTTCAAGCGATCGCTGTGCAATTAACTTCCCAACTTGAACCGAGGCTTCGCAGTTACCACCCGTTGCTAACGATTTAAGCTCGGGCTCTAGGGTTGAGGCTGCGACCAGTGTATGCTGCTTAGTATCATCAATTACCTGGGCATAGATATGCTGATGCGATCGAAAAACCGCCAATCGCGGACGTTCTGGGGAGCCGTTGACTTTACCACGGATGCGATGATGCCGACGCTGCTTTGATTCTCTACGACTAAGCTTCATTTCTACTTCTTCCCTGCCTTGCCAGCTTTACGTCTTACCACTTCACCGGCATAGCGAATACCTTTGCCTTTGTAGGGTTCTGGTGCGCGAACAGCGCGAATCTGAGCTGCTATGTTGCCTACCATTTCTTTATCGAAGCCACTCACAATCACATTGGTGTTATTTTCAACCGCCAACTGAATTCCCTCTGGCGGCGAAATCTGCACCGGATGGCTATACCCTACAGTCAAAGTCAGGTTGCGACCTTGAACCTGCGCCCGGTAACCAACTCCCTGGATTTCGAGACGACGCACAAACCCCTTAGAAACTCCCTCAACCATGTTGGCAACCAACGTGCGGGACAGACCGTGCAGTTGTCGGGATGAGCGAGATTCATCCCGCCGTTTAACCAGCAAAGATTCTCCTTCCTGCTCGAGAGTGACTGCCGAGCTCAGCACACGAGAGAGTTCACCTTTGGGACCCTTAACAGCAACGTGTGACCCGTCAATCGTAACCGTGACTTTGCTAGGGATGGTAATTGGGCTCTTACCAATTCGAGACATAACTCAATAACTCCTTAACAATTGAGAATCTATAGAAGTCAAAATTCTGCCAAACCATTCTGACTCGGAGACTTCTGACTACTCCCAGACTCCTACCAGACATAGCACAGAACTTCACCACCCAAGCCTTGACGTCGCGCTTCCCGGTCAGTCATGATCCCGCTCGAAGTGGAAATAATTGCAATGCCAATGCCGCCTAGTACCCGTGGTAATTCTTTCCGATTCGAGTAAACCCTCAATCCAGGCTTACTGACTCGCTTCAATGCGGTGATCAGCGGCAATCGATTCTTACCCTTATATTTCAGGGCAATCACCAGATTGCGCTTCACCCCTTCTCCCTGTTCTTCAATTTCAGCGATAAAACCTTCATCGTGCAGAACTTTAGCAATGCTGCGGGTCATCTTAGTTGCTGGAATTTCTGTAGTTTGATGCCTCGCCATATTGGCATTGCGGATGCGCGTCAGCATATCTGCAATTGTGTCGTTAGCCGCCATTTTTTCCTCTTTATAAATTTATTGCTCCCGAAAAGGCATTCCCATTTCTTTAAGTAAAGCGCGGCCCTCTTGGTCGTTTTTAGCTGTGGTAATGATGGAAATGTCCATGCCACGGATTTGGTCAATTCTGTCGTACTCGACCTCTGGAAAAATCAGCTGCTCTCTAACGCCGAGAGTATAATTGCCGCGACCGTCAAAGCTTTTGGGACTGACGCCGCGAAAATCTCGAATTCGGGGCAGAGCTAGACTGATCAGCCGGTCGAGAAAGGCATACATCCGGTCTCCCCGGAGGGTAACCATTAGGCCCACAGGCATACCTTGACGAATTTTGAAGCCTGCGATCGCCTTTTTTGCCCGTGTCACCACTGGTTTTTGAGCGGTGAGCAAAGCAATTTCATTTACAGACGCCTCCAGGGATTTAGCATTTTGAGCGGCCTCCCCTAAGCCCCGGTTTACCGAGACCTTGATCACCTTAGGCACCTGATGGATATTAGTGTATTGAAACTGATCCATCAGTTTGGGAACAATTGTCTCCTGGTATAGCTGCTTGAGTCGTGTTGCCATAGTTTTGTTGTCCTAATCATCCCTGGACTTGGTCAGGGAGTAGAGGGGGTAAGGTCAAGGAATTTAGCTTTAGGCTATTTATCAATGATTTCACCAGTTTTCTTCAGCATCCGCACCTTGCGGCCTTGTTCATTAAACGTGTAGCAAATGCGACTGGCAACATTTTGCTTAGTGGAATAGAGCATGACATTAGAGCTATGAATCGGCGCTTCCATAGTGACAATGCGGCCCGATTCACCTTCTTGCTGGGGTTTTACGTGCTTAGTTTTGATATTGACACCTTTGACGATTACCGCACTGCGCTTAGGAAGCGTCTGCACAATTTCGCCAACTTTGCCTTTATCTTTACCAGCAATCACTTGAACAGTGTCACCAGTTTTGACATGCATCTTGTAGCGCTGGGGGCGAAGATCAGTCCTTTGTTTTGTTGCCATCAGAGTACCTCCGGAGCCAGGGAAACAATTTTGGTGAAATTTTTGTCGCGCAGTTCGCGCGCGACCGGTCCAAACACCCGCGTTCCTCTCGGATTCCCATCTGGGTTAATGATGACAGCGGCATTATCGTCAAAGCGAATACTCATACCACTGTCTCGGCGCAAACCTTTGCGGGTGCGGACAATAACTGCCCGCACTACATCAGACTTCTTGACTGCCATATTAGGGATGGCGTCTTTCACCACAGCGATAATTACATCACCTACGTTGCCGTAACGCCGGTTGCCAGCGCCCATAACGCGGATGCACATTAATTTTCTAGCGCCGCTATTGTCCGCGACATTGAGGTAAGACTGGGGTTGAATCACGGTTTGTCTCCCTGGGGTTTAGCTAGTAGTTGCACTACTAAGAATGTCCTTCACCACCCAGCGTTTAGTTCGACTAAGGGGCCTAGTTTCCTGAATGCGGACGCGATCACCCACATGACACTTATTCTCTTCATCGTGAGCCTTATATCGCTGGGTGCGAACCACGATCTTGCCGTACTTGGGATGAGGAGCACGGTTTTCGACAGCGACTACCACCGTCTTGTCCATTTTGTCGCTCACAACCAAGCCAACTAATTCTTTGACTGCCATAATTACCTAAACTACCTACTCTTGTACAGCCTCCGGCTGGTTCTGTGCTGCTGAGAGTTTTCGCTCATGTTCTACACTCAGCAATTGTGCCAGGCGGTGCTTAGCGTGCTTAAACTGGTGAGGCTTGTCTAACTGCCGAGTTGCTTTTTGCAACCGCAGCTGGAATAGTTGCTTTTTAACAGCAATAATTTGCACATCCAGCTCTTCATCACTTAAATTTCTGGCTTCTTCAATTTTGGGAAGAGGCATAATCTACACCTGCTCAGGATCGCGCATAATAAACTTAGTTTTAATCGGCAACTTATGGGAAGCTAAGCGCATAGCCTCACGAGCGGTTTCTTCAGGAACACCAGCGATTTCAAACAGAATCCGCCCTGGCTTTACCACAGCCACCCAAAATTCAGGAGACCCCTTACCGGAACCCATACGGGTTTCAGCCGGACGCATAGTTACAGGTTTATCAGGAAAAATGCGGATCCAGATCTTACCACCGCGACGAATATAACGAGTCATCGCCCGACGACTGGCCTCAATTTGACGGGAAGTAATCCAAACCGGCTCCAGAGCTTGTAAACCAAAATCGCCAAAATTGAGACTACTACCTCGCGTAGCCAGACCTTCCATCCGTCCGCGCTGTTGCTTGCGGAACTTAGTTCTTCTAGGACTTAACATGACTTATCCTTAATTATCAGCGTTCATCAGCGTCCATCAGCGTTTCCAAAGCGCGTTTCAACTTACCCTTCATTAGAGCGGTCTTCAAACTGCTGCCGTCGGCGTTGTTGGCGGCGACGAGGCTGAGCAGTTCCAGGAGCTTGCTGTTCAGCCGCTTGTCCGGGAATAATTTCTCCCTTAAAAATCCACACTTTGACGCCGAGAATACCGTACACCGTTTGAGCCGTACAGTAAGCGTAGTCAATGTCAGCCCGTAAAGTATGCAAAGGCACCCTTCCCTCACGAGTCCATTCTGTCCGGGCAATTTCTGCTCCATTGAGCCGACCACCCACTTGGATTCTGATCCCCTGGACACCAGCCTTTTGGGCGCGCTGAATCGCTTGGCGCACGACCCGCCGGAAAGAAACGCGGCGCTCTAACTGTTGAGCAATATATTCAGCCATTAAGTACGCATCAGCATCAACCCTTGGTACTTCAACGACGTTAATGCGGATTTGGCGATTACCGCCGAGTACTTCCTGAAGACCAGTTCTCAACGAGTCAATACCAGTGCCGCCCCGACCTACCACAACACCAGGTCGAGCGGTGCGGATTTCCAGGTCAATTTGGTCGGCTTTGCGCTCAATCCGCACCGCAGAAATCCCGGCATTATTAGAAGCAAGCCTACCCAGCTTTGCTTCTATATAGCGACGGAGCTTGTAGTCTTCTTGTAGAAGTTCTGGATAGCGATCATGATCGGCAAACCAACGGGAATGATGCTCCTGGGTAATACCAAGGCGGAAACCGATTGGATGAATTTTCTGTCCCACGAATGCGTCCTCAAAAAATAGTAAACAGGAGCCGGTGATCAGGAAGATCCCAATTCTGGATTCTGACTTCTGTTAAACACCGACAAGTGAGTTACTCATCACCACTACCAACAGCAACAGTGATGTGACACGTCGGCTTGCGAATCTGGTAGGCGCGACCTTGAGCCCTGGGCTGGAAGCGCTTCATCACGGGGCCTTGATCAGCATAAGCTTGAGTAATTTTCAGTTTCTCTGGTTCTAGCCCAGCGTTATGCTCAGCATTAGCAACAGCGCTTCTGAGCACTTTGAGAATTGGCTCACAGGCTCGGTAGGGCATGAACTCTAGGATAATAAGTGCTTCTCGGTACGATCGCCCTCGGATTTGATCGAGGACGCGACGAACCTTGAAGGGAGACATGCGGATATAACGCGCGATCGCCTTGACTTCAGTGGTATCAGTAGCCATTATTTTCTCCTTTATCTCCCTGCCTTCTTGTCACCTTTAGCGTGACCCCGAAATGTACGGGTAGGAGAAAATTCGCCCAACTTGTGTCCAACCATCTGCTCAGTCAGGTAAACCGGCACATGCTGGCGTCCGTTGTGAACGGCGATGGTATGACCTACCATCATTGGCAAAATCGTCGAAGCCCGCGACCAAGTTTTAATAACTTGCTTTTCGCCTCTAGAATTGAGCTTTTCAATCTTGGTGAGCAAACTATCGGCAACGAAAGGACCTTTTTTAAGAGAACGACCCATAGTCTTGTAGTTGAATAAGTTTTTTTGACACTAACTTTCCCTACCGCCTCGAGAGCGTTTGGAGGCTTTACGGCGACGACGCACAATTAAGGCACTGCTCGCTTTCTTCGGCTTACGTGTCTTCGCACCCAAAGTAGGCTTACCCCAAGGCGTGACTGGACCTGGTCTACCGATCGGAGCCCTACCCTCACCACCACCGTGCGGATGGTCAACTGGGTTCATCACACTGCCTCTAACCTTCGGTCGGCGTCCCTTCCAGCGATTTCGACCGGCTTTACCCAGACTGAGGTTTCTGGCGTCGGTGTTGCCGACTTGACCAATTGTGGCGTAGCATTCACGACGGATCAGCCGGACTTCTCCAGATGGCAGCTTCAGGGTGACATAGTTGCCTTCCTTTGCCACTACCTGGGCGCTAGCACCAGCAGCTCGAACCATTTGAGCACCTCGACCCGGAGTCAGCTCCACGTTGTGAACCGTCGTTCCCAAGGGGATTTTGCTTAACGGTAAGGCGTTGCCATCTTCAATTGGAGAGTCGGGACCAGAAATAATCTTCGTTCCGATCGCTAATTTATTTGGATGGAGAATGTATCGCTTTTCCCCGTCCTGGTAGTATAGGAGGGCAATCCGAGCGTTGCGGTTGGGGTCGTATTCAATCGCTACCACTTTTGCCGGAATATTGTGCTTGTCGCGCTTAAAGTCGATCATCCGGTAAAGACGCTTGTGACCCCCACCCCGGCGACGGCTGGTAATTACGCCACGATTGTTGCGACCTTTAGGGCGATGGACTGATTCGGTTAGCGATTTTTCCGGTTCACTCCTAGTAATCTCAGCAAAATCTGAGATCGTAGCTTGGCGAGTACTGGGGGTATATGGTCGAAAAGAACGGGTGCCCATGATTTACAACCTTAATTACACTGGTAAACCGTCGTCAAACTTCGGGGAACAACGCCTTGCGGAGCGTCTCGTCTCCTGGGGCTAAAGTGACAATGGCTCGCTTGTATTGGGGCTTATAACCCAGAAACTTGCCAACCCGACGCTTTTTGCGTGGCGGTCGCTGGGTATTAACCTGCACCACCTTGACATCAAACAAACTTTCAATTGCCGCTTTGATTTCTGGCTTAGTCGCTGCGGGTGTAACTTCGAAAGTGTATTTGTTCTGCTCCATTAACCTGGTTGCCTTCTCGGTCACAATCGGGCGACGCACCAAGTCTGGAAGCTTGCGGGGGTCAAAGTTAGTCACTGTAGACCTCCTGAATTTTTTCAAGGGCAGATGCTGTAGTTACAATCTTGTCAGCGTTGAGCAGATCATAAATATTGAGCTGGGTAGCGGCGATCAGCTTCAGCTTGGCAATATTCCGGGCTGACAAATAAACGTTTTCTGCGAGCGTTGGCAAGATCAACAGAACTTTGGCTTCTGGTTCAACCCCCCAACGGGCGATCGCTGCGATTAATTCCTTGGTTTTAGGCCGGGGTAGCTCAGAGGCAAAGTCTTCCACCACAATCATGTCTTCACCGCGACTAGACAGTGCGGTTCGCAGTGCTAGACGGCGTTCTTTGCGGTTCATTTTGATCGAATAGTCTCTCGGCTTCGGACCAAAGATGACACCACCACCACGCCACAGCGGTGAACGAATCGATCCAGCACGGGCGCGACCCGTTCCTTTTTGCCTCCAGGGTTTGCGTCCGCCCCCTCTAACCTCGGCGCGGGTTTTTGTGCTGGCTGTTCCTTGTCGTGCATTGGCCATCTGTCGTACCAACGCTCGATGGACAATATCAGCAGCGCTCTCCTGTTTGGCAACCCGTAAATCCAGCGTCGCCTGCCCGACTTCTTCCCCTTGCCAGTTTCTTACTACACATTCAACCATCTCGGTTGTCTACCTCCCCACCAGGTTTGCAGGTACAATACTGAGTAAGGCACCCGGCTTACCGGGAACGGCTCCCTTGATCAGCAACAAGTTGCGTTCCGGGTCTACCCGCACCACGGTCAGTTTGCGAATCGTGATTCGCTTACCACCCAAACGACCCGCCATTCGTTTACCTGGATAAACACGACCCGGAGTTGTACCAGCACCAATTGAACCGGGGGCTCGGTGATTTTTGGAACCATGGGACATTGGCCCCCGACCGAAGTTATGCCGTTTCTGAAAGCCAGCAAAGCCGCGACCGATACTCGTACCCACTACATCTACAATTTGTCCTGGAGTAAAAATATCTGCCTTAATCTGCTGTCCCATGGTAAATTCACTCGTGTTATCTATGTGATACTCACGCAAGTGACG
The DNA here is from genome assembly GCA_964250845.1 of uncultured bacterium. Classification (GTDB taxonomy): domain Bacteria; phylum Cyanobacteriota; class Cyanobacteriia; order Cyanobacteriales; family Chroococcidiopsidaceae; genus CAXUIG01. The sequence goes on from CAXUIG010000057.1 coordinate 13,365, forward strand.
CACTGCCGGAGCGGAGGATTTAGCGAGGTGACCCAGTTTCGGCTTATTCAGCGCCTTTGGCTTCACTTCCCCAAACCCAACTTGGATGGCAGAGTAACCATCGGTCTGTTTCGTTTTAATCTGTGTAACTGTGCACGGACCCGCTTGAACCACCGTCACAGGAATTGCTTTTCCTGTCGGATCAAACACTTGGGTCATGCCCAGCTTGGTGCCGAGGATACCTACAGACACAGTAACTGGTCTCTCCTTTTTACGCGATTGGATTGGAACCCGATTGGAACCGATCAGTGGCTGCGTAAAGGCGACAGTGCCCTCACTTCCCCACTTTCATCAGCCAGAACAGCGCCTCCCCATTTGGCAGGAAAACACGCTCTTTGCTTGTGAAGCAATACTGTCGTCCAAGCAATTGCTCTGACAATACCTTGGTCTCAATAGGACTTAAGCGGCGAGCCGCTCAGTATCCCCTACCTGAGACTCATGCAATGCGCTGTGATATTCTAGCATTGCTGCTCAAGAAGAGCTGCTTCACTGACCACCTTAACCGCAGAACAAGGACTTGTCTGGGGTTTCAACAGACAACTCCAGCGGATGTGTCTAACACCCTGGTTATGATTTTTGGTCACGATCTAATAGTATAAATCATCGTTTTAAACTTTGCAAGCGAGGAGACAGGTTGTTTTTAGCTCATTTAGCAGTAAATACTTAAGATATTTAAGGAGATGATGAAACTATATGGCACTCATTACTACTGGCAACCAGCTGATTCGTGACTTGGAAAAGGCGGGCGCTCTCGGCATCTACGTACCCCCTGAAGGAGGCTTTGAAGGCCGCTATCAACGCCGACTACGCAGCGCTGGCTATGTAACCCTACATATGACGGCACGGGGGCTGGGTGACTTGGCGGCATATCTCACCGGCGTTCATGGGGTCCGGCCTCCTCACCTTGGTAAAAAAAGTATCGGTCAGGGCGCGGCAGTCGGCTATATCTACTATGTGCCACCGATTGTGACCTACCAACTAGAACAGCTGCCGCCAAAGTCAAAAGGGCTGGTGTTGTGGATGATCGAAGGACATCTCCTTTCTAACCAGGAAGTTGATTATCTAGCAACTTTGCCCAGCCTAGAACCACGAGTGAAAGTGGCACTGGAAAGAGGTAGCGATCGCGTCTTCCGCTGGATGCCTCTAAAAGAGACACTCAAGCCCAGTTACCAGACTATTTAAGAGGGGCTGGCAACAGAGGCACTCTATAGCTAAAATTTGACCAGGTAAGTGCTAAATTTTTCAGTGGCACACTAGCATAGAAGTGTGACTGATATTTACTGTCCCTTACGTTCTTTGAATCTAGGTCACTGGTTCAAGCTGATCTGCGGAGCCAGCTACCTACATTTACCTGCTGTTAGAAATTTAACTTTAGCCTATACGCTGGCTGGAGCTGACTGTATTGATGTGGCAGCTGACTCAGCGGTGATTGCGGCGGCGCAAGAAGCGCTAAAAGTTGCCGGTAACCTAACTGCTGAGGCCCAGCGACGAGGGTTTGACCTACCGGGAGCGCCGTGGTTGATGGTCAGCTTAAACGATGGGGAAGACCCGCATTTCCGCAAAGCGGAATTTGACAGAGCTGAGTGTCCAACAAACTGCCCGCGTCCGTGTGAAAGCATTTGCCCCGCTCAAGCCATTGTTTTTAACGGCTTTGAGAGGGAAAAATTAACTCTTTCTCCCCCAGCTGGGCCACCTCTGTTTTCTGGGGTGGTGGCAGATCGCTGTTACGGCTGTGGTCGGTGTCTGCCGGTATGCCCTAGCCAGCTGATTTACACTCGTTCATATGTGACAACACCGCAAGCGATCGCGCCTTTAGTACTGTCTACCGGAGTGGATGCGGTTGAGATTCACACACAAGTGGGACGGTTGGATGATTTTGAGCGACTTTGGAAAGCGATCAGCCCATGGGTGGACAAGCTCAAGCTAGTAGCCATCAGCTGCCCCGATGGAGACAGCCTGATTGACTACCTTAGGAGCTTGTATGACCTAATTGCCCCCCTCCCCTGTCCCCTGATCTGGCAGACTGACGGTAGGCCGATGAGTGGTGATATTGGTGATGGCACCACCAGGGCTGCGGTGAAATTAGGTCAAAAAGTCTTGGCAGCTGGATTGCCGGGGTATGTTCAATTAGCGGGTGGCACCAACAGCTCCACCGTTGCCAAGCTCAAGGCAGCTGGACTGCTTAAGAGCGGGGGAGAGAGGGAGAGGGGGAGAGAGGGAGAACTTCACCCCCTCACCCCCTCACCCCCTCACTCTTTTGTTGCCGGTATTGCTTACGGTAGCTATGCCCGTGTTTTACTCTCACCCATTCTCGACCAGTTAGAAAAAATGGAGGTGAATAAAACCAATTCGATGGCGCCCGCTCGCCTAGAGGAAAATCCTGATTTACTCTGGGAGGCCGTGGCACTTGCCCATTCTCTCGTTTCCCAGCTTAAGTCATCGCAGTTAGCGCTCTCGCGCTCTCGCGCCCCCTCCTTGTCGCTATCGTTGGAAAAGTCACTATAGCAAGCATGCCGATTACAGACGATCTCCAGAAATTGCTGGATATTTTGCCACTAGATATTAGAGATTTATTAGAGCAGCACCCTGATCGGGACAGTTTGATTGAAGTGGTCTTGGATCTGGGCCGTCGCCCAGAAGCCCGCTTCCCACATCAAGCAGAGTATCTTTCCGAGACAGTGGTTTCCAGTGAACACCTGAACTTTTGCATCCAGCGAGTCGGGCACTTTGGCGGGGATAACCGGGCAGGAATTGCACCAACCCTGCACCGGATCAGCGCTATCAGGAACCGGACAGGCGAAATTATTGGCCTGACCTGTCGCGTTGGTCGGGCAGTATACGGCACGATTGGCATGATCCGCGACCTGGTAGAAACTGGTCAATCGATTCTGATGCTGGGTCGCCCAGGGGTAGGGAAAACGACTGCCCTGCGGGAAATTGCTCGCGTTTTGGCGGATGAACTCATTAAGCGTGTGGTGATTATCGACACTTCTAACGAAATTGCTGGAGATGGGGATATCCCTCACCCAGCGATTGGTAGGGCGCGCCGGATGCAAGTGGCCCGCCCGGAACTCCAGCATCAGGTAATGATTGAGGCAGTGGAAAACCATATGCCAGAAGTCATTGTGATTGATGAAATCGGGACGGAATTAGAAGCCTTGGCCGCCCGTACCATTGCCGAGCGGGGGGTGCAACTGGTAGGTACCGCTCACGGTAACCAGATTGAAAACCTGATCAAAAACCCAACGCTGTCTGACTTAGTTGGCGGTATTCAGGCAGTAACACTAGGAGATGAAGAGGCAAGACGGCGGCGCTCTCAGAAGACAGTTTTGGAGCGCAAAGCCCCACCGACATTTGAGATTGCCGTGGAAATGCTGGAACGGCAGCGCTGGGTGGTGCATGAGAGTGTGGCTGACACAGTAGACAATCTACTACGGGGGCGCCAGCCGTCCCCCCAAGTTAGGAGCGTTAATGAAAGTGGCAATGTCACAATTACACGCGAGTCACCCACTCTCTCAGCTGGGATACTACCCAGTACAGACGCACAAACATACTCCTCTACACAGTCAACTGGCTGGCGTGCAGTTGGACAGATGCTACCACTTCCGCCAGCGCCAGACCGAGAAAGGCTTTCAGGAGAACGGGAGTTTGAGCGATTGCTGGATGAATCCCTGGAGCAGTCTGAACGCTTGGGTTACCTTGCTCAAAGTCCGGGGCCAAATGGCGAAGATTTGCCACTGCACGTTTACCCTTATGGCGTTAGTCGCCATCAGTTGGAGCAGATCATCCAGGTGCTGAACTTGCCGGTGGTGTTGACAAAGGAGATCGATAATGCTGATGCGCTTCTGGCACTGCGATCGCATGTGAAAAACCACTCCAAGTTACGGCACCTTGCTAGGGTCCGTCAGGTGCCCATCCACATGATTAAAGCCAACACCATCCCTCAGATTACCCGTGCCTTACGACGGTTGTTGGATATGGAGGAACCGGGCACAACCGATGAGCGCGAACTCAGCCTATTTGCCCAAGGTGGTAGTGAAGATGAGATGGACGCCCTAGAAGAAGCCAGACTCGCCGTGGAGCAGATTGTGATTCCGAAGGGACAGCCTGTGGAGTTGCTACCCCGCTCTGGTAAAGTGCGCAAGATGCAACACGAACTGGTTGAACACTACCGTCTGAAGTCCAACAGCTTTGGCGAAGAACCCAATCGTCGCCTACGGATTTATCCGGCGTGACCGAGGTCTTAAGCCCTTATTAATAAGAGGCAGGGCAGTTCCCCTGCCTTTTCGGTCAAAACAGCCGTGTTTCAAGAATTGGAGTCAACGATGCTGAATTTTGAAGGAAAAACCGTCTTGATTACGGGTGCTTCCCGTGGCATTGGGCAAGCTGTCGCTATTGCGTTTGCCGACGCTGGTGCCGATGTTGCAGTTCATTTCAATCAACAGCAGAAATTGGCTGAGCAAGTGCGGGCAACTCTACCGGGACTAAAACATATAACAGTGCAGGCTAATATTGCCGATCCCGTCTCTATAGAGCGAATGGTGACTCAGACCATCGATGCGTTAGGTCAAATTGACATCTTGGTGAACAATGCTGGCATCTACCAAAACCACCCCTTAGACACAACGAGCTATCAGGACTGGCAAGCGGCGTGGCAGGAGACAATAGGCATCAACTTGATGGGTGCGGTCAATGTGTCCTACTGCGTAGCTCAACATATGATCGAACGCCGGAGTGGGCGAATCATTAATGTCACCTCCCGTGGTGCCTTTCGGGGTGAGCCAACTGCGATCGCCTATGGAGCCAGTAAAGCGGGTCTCAATTCATTTAGCCAGTCTTTGGCTCAACACTTGGCACCCTATAACATCTTCGTCACAGCTGTTGCTCCGGGTTGGGTAGAAACTGATATGGCTCGTGCAGCTCTGGATAGTCCTGCGGGTGAGGCGATTCGTCAGCAAAGTCCCTTAAATCGTGTGGCTCGCCCGGAGGAAGTGGCACATACCATCCTGTTCCTGGCTTCTGAGCGTGCGGAGTTTCTGACAGGCGGTATTGTGGATGTGAACGGAGCCAGCTATTTACGGTCTTGATCAAATTCAGCTCTACATTTTTATATTGAAACCCATGCTTTAGGACATCGAGTTCTCCTGACTACTATTTATAGGGTCAGAATCAATCTTCACGTTCAAATATTTTCCCACCACCTGACGCAACTTTTCTGCACTGAACGGCTTTGTCAAATATTCGGTTGAGCCTGCAATTTGACCTTTGACCTTGTCAAAAAAACCATCCCGTGATGTCAGCATGATAATCGGTAGGTCACGAAACACAGAGGTACTACGCAGGATGCGGCATAGTTCTAGGCCGTCAATCTCCGGCATCGAGACATCGAGCAATAGCAGCGAAATATCTTTATTATACACCAAATTCAAGGCATCCGTAGCATTACTGACCACCAATACTTTGCAGTAACCAGCCAGTGCCCGCTTAATTACTGTTTGGATCACACGGCTGTCATCCACACTCAGGATCGTTGGCAGATTACTCTTTTGGCTGGGCATACTACCCTCGATTACAACCCAGCCTGCTTCCACCCAAAGCCGATAAGATTTCGCTACCTTCAAAGGGTCTTTATCTAACCCTTCTGCAATGTCAACGAGCGATCGCTCTCCATCCACCCATTTCTGTAAGTGCTTACGCACAGACCGATCTGTAATAGTTTCTAAGGCATTGGTTTGAAGATGAGGAACTGCCTCCATTGATGGAATTAAGGGGATAAGGGCAGACCACTTCTCCTGATAGCGAGTTACATCTAGCATTAACTTAGACCAATCCCACCCAAGACCAAGGTCAAACTGATTTGTGCTATCAAACTGAAACTCTCCAGCGTAGGGTAATACAAGTTGTAGCGTCAACACGACTTGGGTATGAACTACGGTTTCAATTTGCTCCCAGGTAAACAGTCGCATCTTCACAAGCAGCTCTAAAATCTCCCTAATTGATGTTTCAGTTGTCGCCTTCTCCATGACAAAATCGATAGCACTATCGCTCCATTCCTGATTAAACTTCTGCCCCAGCTTTTTGGGTAAATCTTGGTTAGTAGGAAGTTTTAAGCCACCATATATAATCTGGCCATCTTTCCAAACTAAAACGCGATGCCTTTGCTTCCTCTCAGGATTTATCTCGGCATCTAAGTACAAAGTTCCGCTGACTTTTTGGCTCTGTAAATCTGAAAGCAGGGTAGTGAGTTGCTGAGACTGGTACTTATTTATTGTCATAGGTTTCCAAGGCTTGAAAACTAGATAAAATCAGTTTTACTTAAATCTTCTTTTTCTTGCTCACGGATGTGTAAGCCTGTATAACTCCAAAATGACTGTATAAAATGATGCATTAATAGTTCATTCATCATAGCGTCCACCACACAAAAGCTTGATTTCTTTAGAATTCCCAATTTAAGGAGCGATCTAACACCGCCCATTCGAACGCTTTTCGGGTCATTTGTGGTAGTGTGCGGTAATCAGCTGTATGTGTCCGAGGGTAAAAAAGCGGGTTGTGGGAACCGTTACAGGCTATTAAAGCTCAGCTACCGCTTGGGCACAGGGGCAGTAGTGCCGTGAATTAAAATCAGCTCTAAAAGTTCTTGACATTCCGGGGTCACTTACTGCTAAGATAATAAAAGTCAAATCGTTGGGGCGTAGCCAAGTGGTAAGGCAGCGGGTTTTGGTCCCGCCATCCCTAGGTTCGAATCCTAGCGCCCCAGCATACCAAGGCTAGCGCAGCGCTGCCCTTGAATTTTTAAGGCTAGCAATCTACTTTGTGTGCGATGATTAACCCAAAGATTGCAGTCTCACAACAATGGCAGCAAATATTCCCACGATTCTAGCCCTCGACTTTGATGGTGTTGTTTGCGACGGGTTGATTGAATATTTTCAAACCACTTGGCGCACCTACTGTCAAATCTGGTCGCCTTCCAATTCGACGCCACCAGATGATTTAGCGCCCAGTTTCTACCGCCTGCGCCCAGTGATTGAAACTGGTTGGGAAATGCCGGTTTTAGTTAGAGCTTTGGTGTTGGGCATAACAGAAGCGAGGATTTCACAGGAGTGGGCTGCACTCGCACAACAACTGTTGAAAGAAGCCAATTTAGCAGCGGCAGATATTGAGAAGAAGCTAGACCACATCCGAGATGAGTGGATTGCTACGGATGAGTTGGGCTGGCTAAGTCTCCACCGCTTCTATCCTGGTGTGGTGGAGCGACTGGGAGCACTTGTTACCAGCCCAGTCGAGCTGTTCATTATTACCACCAAAGAAGGACGCTTCGTCCAGCAGCTGTTGCACCAACAGGGCGTCCAACTACCGGCTGAGTCAATTATTGGCAAAGAGTCCAAGCGTCCGAAGCACCAAATTCTGCGAGAATTGATTGGACAAAGAGTTGGGACACCGTTAACCCTGTGGTTTGTGGAAGACCGGCTGAAAACGTTGCAATTGGTGAAACAGCAACCAGACCTTGAAGCCGTGAATCTCTACCTAGCAGATTGGGGTTACAACACCCAAGCAGATCGGGAAGTTGCCCAGCATGATTCCAGAATTAAACTATTATCACTCTCCCAGTTTGCTCAGGATTTCTCTGCTTGGGCTTGATGAAGAAGGAGTCTCCGAGTCAGGAGCGAGTACTCTTAAACAATAGTTCATATATGCTCGATTTAACAAAACTAGCAAAGGCGATGCAGGGCATCAGCCAGCATCTGACAATAGAAGCTGCTGCCAGTCGCCAGCGCTTGGAATTGGCTCAACAATTGCTTGCGGCAGCTCATGCACAACAGGCAGAGTTGGTGAAGCAACAACAGAAATGGCGCGATCGCATGTTGTTTGCCGCCGCAGCACCAGTTGAACCGTTAAACACCCGCATCGATCTCCCAGTCCCACCAGCGGTTCATACCATCATTGCCACTGACGGTTCCCAAATTGCCCCCAATCACCACGAAATCGCCTACTGCTATTTAATTAATGTAGGCCGGGTAGTATTGCACTACGGACAGAACCGGCAACCACTACTAGATAGCTTGCCCGAGGTGTTCTATCGCCCCGAAGACCTCTACGTTTCTCGTCAGTGGGGAATTCGCACTGAGGAATGGATGGGATACCGACGCACCGCATCAGAAGCAACGATTTTGGCAGAACTTGCCTGTGCGGTAAAGGCGCAACTTAGGGTTGAAGCGCCCCGACAAAAAGTGCCAACTCTGGCGATGGTGGATGGTTCATTAATTTACTGGTTTTTGGAGCAGTTGCCAACTGAGGCACGCGATCGCATCCTGCCCCCGATCCTCGACGCTTGGAGCCAGCTGCGCGACGAAGGTATTCCATTACTGGGCTATGTCAGCGCCTCTCGCAGTGGGGAAGCCCTCAACTTTTTACGCCTCCAAGCCTGTCCCAACCCAGTCCCCGACTGCATGACCTATTGTCCCAACCAACTTGAAAAAACACCTTGCCAGGTATTCGACCCTCTGCGGGATACCGCCCTCTGGACAGTCCAGCTAAAGCCAGGACAACGCAGTCCTCTGTGGCGCAGTTCCGCCCGAATTCTCGATTTGTACGGTTCCCACGCCATCTACTTATGCTATATCCACGTCGGCACGGAAATTGCTCGGATTGAGGTTCCCGCCTGGGTGGCTGAAAACCCAACACTGCTAGATCAATCCCTTGGTTTAATGTTGGCTCAGGTGCAGAAGGGATATGGCTATCCAGTCGCCCTTGCCGAGGCTCACAATCAAGCAGTTGTGCGGGGGGGCGATCGCGCTCGTTTCTTTGCCCTACTCGAACAACAAATGATTAAAGCGGGCTTGAGAAATGTGGGGACTTCTTACAAAGAAGCGCGAAAACGGGGTAGTATCGCCTGACTCTCACCCCCTCTCTTCACTCAGGGTTTCAATCAACAAACCCACCTGCTGCTGTCGCTCTTGCAAAAAGGTTTCGCACTGGCGCAAGTACTCAATAGCGGCGGTGAATTGGTCGAACACTTCCTCCAGTTCCAACTCGCCCGCTTCAATTCGAGCGATTATAGTTTCCACTTTGGCGACAGCCGCTTCGTAATTCCAGCCTGACTGAATTGGCACAGCAGGCGGTGAGGAACCAGACGCATCGACGGGGTCAATCATCACTCACATCTCAATCAGTGGTCTGATACTACTACAGGATCGAAAAGGGCAAACACAAGGTAAAGCAACTGCCAAGCCCCAGTTCTGACTCAAAGGTAATATCTCCTCCATGTAGCCTTGCTAGCTTTCTTGCCACTGCTAGTCCCAGCCCTGTGCCTTGGTAATTACCAGCTAGACTACTATCTAGTTGCCGGAATGGCTCGAACAGATACGCTTGGTCTGCTTCTGAAATGCCAATGCCCGTGTCAATCACTGAAAACATTATTGCGCTTTCAGTTTTATTAACCTTCAGTTTAACTGCTCCAGCCTCTGTAAACTTGACAGCATTCGAAAGGAGATTGAACAATATTTGCTTCAAGCGGCGCTTGTCAGCAACACAGGTCATCACCAGAGGGCTGATTACCAGGACAAGTTCCAAACCCCGGTGGTTTGCTTGCTCCTGAATCAGAGAAATGCACGCTTGGCACACTTCCTGTACTTGAAGTATTTCCAGTGTTAATTCTTCTTGGCCCGCTTCAATTTTGGATAAATCAAGTATATCGTTAATCAGTTCTAATAGATGCTCTCCACTGGAAGAGATGCAGTCAATATATTGTTGTTGTTTTTCATTCAGCCGCCCAAAAATCTGTTGCAGTAGCACTTGAGAAAACCCCAAAATGCTAGTCAGGGGTGTGCGCAGCTCGTGGCTCATGTTAGCCAAAAATTCGCTCTTGGCATGATTGGCTGCTTCTGAAATTAGCTTCTCCTGCTCTAATTCTTCGGTGCGCTGCTTCACTAACTGCTCGAGGCGTTCGTAGCTCTGGGCATTGTAAAGGGCGATCGCGGTTTGATCAGCAATCCGCTGTAGTAATTGAATTTCGTCTTCAGTGAATGTCCGGTAGGTGGTTGTTGTGTGCAACGCTAGGCCACCAAAGAACTGGTCACGAATAAAAATTGGCACCCTTAGCAAAGAAAGGATCTGCACCTGGTGGATTGCCTCCAGTCGGTGTGGTGTTAGAGGGAGCTGTGGGTACTTAGGAGCATGGAAAACCCGATAAAACGAAAAATTAGATCTAGGGTCTAATAGCTCGCGATGATCCGATACAGAGTCATTCCAATCTAGCACAGAAACAACTTGGTCGCTGACTCGCCACTCATTCAGAACGCGAAATTTTTCAGCTTCTATGCAGAAGATATTCACCCGGTCAACGCCGAAGCCTTCCCCTATAAGTTTTACAATCTCTTGCAAGATATGATCTGGATCAAGGGTAGAATTCAGTGCCTGAATGATTTGATTGAGTAATTGCTCCCGAATCGCTTGTTGTTGAACTTGGTTAAACAGTTGAGCTTGCTGAATAGCGATCGCTACTTGCGTCGCTATTTTCTCCAGCAAATCGATTTCAGTCGGTTGCCACTGACGCGGTTGGGAACATTGATGGACTGTTAGCAATCCCCACACCAGATGATTGTCTTGGATAATCGGCACCAACAACTTAGCCTTGACCTGAAGTCGCGTCATCAACTCCACAGAGTCTGGTGCCAGACCTGCCTGATTAATGTCATTAAGGCTTTGGACATATCCTCGAAAGCATTCTGCCTGACTTTCCTCCGACCAAGTTCTGTAGCTCTTCACTGCCGAGTCTAGGCTCCAATTAGAAGCCACTGATTCTGCGACGAGTACACCATTGTGATTTGGATCAAGGCGGTAGATCATGACGCGATCAGCTTGAAGAAATTGCCGAACTTCCTCGACAGTCGTATTGAGAATTTGATCTAGGTTCAGCGATTGGCGAATCCTTAGCCCAATGGCTGCTAACAAGCGATCGCGATTGAGCTGCTGCTGTAATTGAATTTCAGCATGCTTGCGCTCAGTGATGTTACGACCAATCCCCTCGATAGCAATCAGATTCCCAGCCTCGTTGTGGATAGCAACATTGCTATGTTCTATCCAGATAATCGCACCGTCTTTGCGGCTCCAACGTAGGACGGCGGGCTGGGTTATTCCCTCCCCAGTCACCCATTGCTGCAACACCCATCGGTCATCTTCATGGACAATCTTGAAGCCCAGGTTAGGATCGGCGTAGTGCTCTGACGGCGTAGTACCGAGGATAGCTGTCACTGCCGGGCTGATGTATTCAAAGCCACAAGAGGGGTTAACCCGATAGCGGTAAATGATGTCTTGGGCGTTGTCTGCCAGCAGTCGGAAGCGATCTTGACTTTCTTTCAGGGCGGACTCAGTCTGCCGCTTCTGTTCACGCACTTTCTTTGCTTGCACAACATGCATCACTGCTTGCCCGAGGCGCACCATTCGGTCTTTGAGCAGGTAGTCAGCTGCGCCCTGCTTCATACACTCTACTGCCACTTCTTCGCTGATGCTGCCAGTAACAATAATCAAAGGAATGTCCAAGCCGCGTTCCTGTAAAAGCTGCAGCGCACGCATCGCGTCAAACTGCGGCATGCGATAATCTGAGAGAATCACATCCCAGTCCGCATCCAATTGGGCAAGATAGTCTGGCTCAGTTTCCAGGCGCTGCCAGTCCAGTTCTAACCCAGCCTGGCGCAGTTCATATAGCATCAGTTCAGTGTCATTCAGCGAGTCTTCGAGAATCAAAACACGTAGAGGAGCGAACATAGTAATCTTCCCAGATAAAACCTCCATTACGAGGGGGGTTTGTTGAGCATTCAACCGTCGCGCATCCCCCTACTACACCTGTAGGGTTAGTAGGGGTGCTTCGACGGACAGGATCTATCGGTCAAATAGAATTTGATTGAACCCGAACTCGTGTGACTATTAATACATGGGTACGGCATCGGCTTGTTCCTTTGGCACGACTCATTGAACCACGACAACTTAAAGTTAGGGGGTTCCAGCAGGGATACTGTTATATATGCATCAGAAGAGTAAAAACTTTAATTCTTCAAGAAAAGAGTTTTTTAATTCTTCAACTCCTATACAGAAATGGTTAGGGGTGGTCCTCCGACCGCTTGCGCTCACGGATGTCCCTAGTGAAGACTAGCCGTGCTCGTTTACCCTGATAACTGACCGGCGCTCCAATCGCCTCAACTGAGATCACCTGCCCGTCAGGCCGAAGGATTTTAAGTTCAAATTCGTTTTGTTTCTCTCCCTTCTCAAGTTGCTGCATTCGCGCTTTGGAGATTTCCCAGCAGTCTGGATGGATAACATCCAAGAGCGGTTTGCCTTCAATTTCCTCTGGAGTGGCAAAACCATAGAGTTTTAATCCGGCAGGATTTACATAGATAAATTTCTCTGTGGTGTAGATAAATATCGCTTCGGGAGAAAGAGTCATCAGTCGGCGATAGCGTTCTTCACTTTCTCTCAACGCCAAATGGTTAAGTACTATGTAGGAGGTAATAATAGCAATCACAGCCGAAAGGATAACAAAATGTACATCATTAGTGGCCATCATGGCTATGCCTGTATGGGTGGTTAGACCTATCCGTAACTTGGTGTATAATGTATTCGCTCGCTATCGGGTGTCTAAATCCCTTTAAGAGATTGAAATTAAATTAATTTAAAATATCCGTGATTTTGACTTTTATTTGACCTTGACTCAACTGAATCGACAAATCCTGCCCTGATACTAACTCAGCAGCAGAACGTGCGAGCGCGCCATTTTCCTGCCGTACCAGCGCATAGCCCCTTTGGAGCACAGCCTGGGGATCAAGAGCTGCCAACTTTTGCTGCAACATCTGGCAGTGCTGGGAACCCAGTTGCAATCGCTGTGTTGTTGCTTGCAACAGTTGTTGACGCCTCCAAGTCAGGGACTGCAAACTGAGCTGAATTTGCTGGTCTAACCGCAGACGCCGCAGCCGGTTTCTGAGCGATTGCAACTGGTCTAGGGCTGTTTCCAGTTGCTGATTCACGGTCTCATTCACAGCTGCAATCCGCTGCCGATGCTGGGCATAAAGCTCAGCCAGTTCTGGAACGATTTGCTCAGCAGCAGCTGTGGGGGTATGGGCACACTGATCGGCAACAAGGTCAGCTAAAGACTCATCTCGCTGATGACCAATGCCAGTGAGCACTGGGATCAAACAATTAGCAATGGCTCGCACCACCCGTTCATCATTAAAGCAAGCCAGCTCCTCCACCGCCCCGCCTCCCCGCGACAGAATCAGCACCTGGGCTCGACCATCCCGCTCCACCCGCTCAATCGCCGCTACTATCGAAGCTGGTGCAAGATCACCTTGCACCATCGCCGGGGAAAACAGCACATGCAACCCCGGATAACGTCTACGAAGTGTCTTTTGAATATCGCCCCAGGCAGCGGCAGAGGGCGATGTGACTACGGCAATGGTGTGGGGATGAAGCGGGAGCGATCGCTTGCGTTGTGGATCAAACAACCCTTCTGCCTCCAGCCGGTTTCGCAGCTGCCGGTAGCGCAAAGCCAGCAACCCTTCCCCAGCTGGTAACACCTGCCAGACATTCAGCTGGTACTGTCCTCGTTGAGGATAGAGCCTAATACTGCCCAAAACAATCAGCTGCTCCCCCTGAACCGGCTGTTGCACCACTTTTTCCAGCTGGCTGTTCCACACCACACAGCTGATTGCCGCCTTCGTATCTGGGTCTTGGAGCGTGAAAAATAACCCACTGCGATGTCGATTAGCACTGGAGACTTCCCCAGTTACCCATACTTGGCGGAGTTGGTTATCCTGCTCTAACAGTGCCTGGATGTAGGTCGTAAACCCAGCCACGGATAATGCTGTCTCTGGCACTAGAGAATCGGTAAGATACGAAGTCATCACACGCACCTAGATGGGAAGCAAGGGGTCTGGAGGGTAAGGTAATCCCCACAAACTCTCTGAATTGACTGGTTTATTTTAGTATATAAAGTAACTAAATAGCGCCAATTCCTTTAAGTAAATGTGCTCAGCTTCCTATCATTTCCTAAGAAAACACCGGAAGTGGGTTGCCTCAGTCCCTTTAGGGCTCTTCCAGTCGTATGGTAAGTTTAGAGGCTATGCTAGCCTTTGCAAATCTCGCTAAAATAGTATATCTGAACTAGTCCTGACTCCCAGACCCACAGTTCTTAAACCTCCTAACCTAGAGGCACGAATGGCTATTTCAACTACTGATACCGATGGCAAGCAAAAAGCCCTGAACTTGGTGCTTAACCAGATTGAGCGCACTTTTGGCAAGGGGGCTATTATGCGCTTGGGCGATGCTACCCGCATGCGGGTAGAAACAATCCCCAGCGGGGCGCTGACTTTGGATTTAGCCCTAGGTGGCGGCTTACCCAAGGGGCGGGTGATTGAAATCTATGGTCCGGAAAGTTCCGGCAAGACGACGTTGGCACTCCATGCAGTGGCGGAAGTGCAAAAAAATGGGGGCATTGCTGCCTTTGTTGATGCAGAACACGCCCTTGACCCCACCTATGCTGCGGCATTGGGAGTTGATATTCAAAACCTGCTGGTTTCCCAACCCGATACTGGTGAAGCAGGTCTCGAAATTGTCGATCAGCTGGTTCGGTCTGCGGCTGTTGACATTGTGGTAATTGACTCAGTGGCAGCGCTCGTTCCCCGTGCCGAGATTGAAGGCGATATGGGTGATGCCCATGTCGGTCTTCAGGCTCGCTTGATGAGCCAAGCCCTGCGTAAAATCACCGGCAATATCGGCAAATCCGGCTGCACCGTAATTTTCCTCAACCAACTGCGCCAGAAAATCGGTGTCACCTATGGTAACCCAGAAACCACAACCGGCGGCAACGCCCTAAAGTTTTACGCCTCCGTGCGACTCGACATTCGCCGGATTCAAACCCTGAAAAAAGGCACTGAAGAATTTGGGAACCGCGTTAAAGTCAAAGTCGCTAAAAATAAAGTTGCCCCGCCCTTCCGCATCGCGGAATTTGACATTATTTTTGGCAGAGGTATTTCCACCTTAGGTTGTGTCATTGACCTGGCAGAAGAAACCGGCGTCATTGTCCGCAAGGGAGCTTGGTACAGCTACAACGGTGACAATATCTCCCAAGGGCGCGACAATGCTATTAAGTACCTGGAAGAGAATCCTGAATTTGCTGTGGGAATTCAACAGCAGGTACGTCAAAAGCTCGAGATGGGAGCCGTTGTCTCTGCTAACTCGGTGACGGCAGTCAGCGATGAAGGCGAAGAGCAGGAGATGGATATAGACAGCGACGAATAACTGCCATCAGAGGACAAGAGGACAAAAAGATGATCAGCGGGAAATATCTCCCCCTGATCATCCCTTGTTTGTACCACTGTCTGTAACTTGGTATTAAACCCGCTTGTTAGTTACCACGCTCGGTGATTCACCGGGTTGGATAGAGTATTTGACAAGATTAGCGAGTTCCTGTAGCTGGCTAATCGCCTCAGCACCCTCTAACTTCATCAATTCGCGGTCATCCCGCATCTCAGTCCAAGTAATGCCATAATCTGACACTAAAAATCGAATCAGGTGGTTGTCTCCCAAGCTGACCATAAATGAAGCGCTGGTCATCTGACCTCCGCAGGTATAGCAGGATGCCAGGTATCCCCGCCGTTCTAGGACAATGGCCAAGGCTTGGAGGTTCATTACCAAATCTTGGACAAATTGCCGGTGTTGCTCAGCTAGTCTCAGAAACACGTTTGTCCTCCAAACACACAACTAATTGTAAACCTTTTTATAGTTTTTTATAATATAACCACTGCTCTGTGGCAGTTATCACCTCAGAAATTAAGCCAGTCGAAACTCCGATGAACCAGTACTTTAATTAGGCTAACTTACAATTCATCAAAGCAATGTCTCAAAATACTCATTTTTATTGCCTACAGATTCCAGACGCCAGCCCCGAAGCGCATGTTCCTTACCTACTTAAACAAATAACTGAAGCATGTTTTATCAACTTCTAGGGGAAAAATGACTCTAATTTTAAGCTAGGTTGTTATTTGTAATACAACCCCGCTTCATAAAAGCATAGGAACTTATAAGTTTCCAATTAATTCCTTCAGGGACAGCTACAAGAGACCAAAGTAGTCGAGCATGGTGTTTTATGTTTAATTGGCCCCACCTACATTTTAATCTTAAAAATAAAGACAGCTTGGATATAAGGCTCAATTAGCCTGTATAACCCTAGCTGTCACCTTTATAAGCAGAAGAGCTCTCTGAGGAAAGAAGAAAAATGCCCCTGGAG